>JAMOTW010000161.1 GCA_027062125.1 Thermococcus sp. | reverse complement strand
TTCTCTGTGTGGCTGGCGAGCGAGATGGAGGTCGGGTTCTTCAACATACCCGAGGCGGAGGAGGAGATAGCAGAAGGCACCCTCGTCGAGTACAGCGGAAGGTATTTGGCTTTGCTCAAGCTGACGAAGGCCATCAAGACCTTTATAGCCGCTTCCCTCGTCGTGGCGATATTCTTCCCCTGGGGAATAGCGGACTACCTCAACCTCACTGGCCTCTCAGCGGACGTCGTCAACCTGCTCTTCCACACGCTGAAGGTGTTTATCCTGCTCTTCGTCGTCGGAAGCGTCTTCAGGGCCGTAACGGGGAGGCTGAAGGTAACGCAGGCCGTTGACTTCCTGTGGAAGAACGTCTTCCCGGCTTCGCTCGTCGGCTCGCTCCTCATAGCGATGGAGGTGATAATGTGAGGGCCCCAATACTCGTCCCAACGGTGCTCAGGAACCTCGCAAGGAAACCAGCAACCAACCTCTTCCCCAAGACAGAGCCGGTCCCCGTTCCGGAGGACTTCAGGGGAATGATAACGTATGATGTTGACAAATGCGTCGGCTGCAGGATGTGCTACAACGTCTGCCCGGCTGGGGTCTTCGTCTGCCTTCCGGAGATAAAGAAGGTCGCCCTCTGGACGGCCCGCTGCGTCTACTGCGGACAGTGCGTTGACGTCTGCCCAACGGGGGCTTTAAAGCTGAGCAGGGACTTCCTGCTGGCGAGCTACGACAACCACGACGACAAGTTCATTCCTCTCAAGCCGGAGAAGGTCGAGGAGATCAAGAAGAAGCTTGAAGAGCAGAAGAAGGCCAAAGAGAAAGCTAAGGCCGAGAAGAAAGAGCAATCCAAAGGATGAAGAGCCACTCTTTCTTTTTGAGTCTCCAGCACTCTTCTTCTAATACTGCGCTATTTCCGCTTCAGGAACCTCCACAGTTATCCCCAGGAGCCCGGCCTCACCCTTCAGCCTCAGGTAGTGCGTCCACTCGACGTCAGCGAGGTATCTGTAAACCTTCCGGGCACTCTCATCCCCTGTGATTTCGGCGAGCCTTTCGTAGAGCCTCCTTGCAACCAGCTCGGTCTCCATGGCGATTTTCAGAACGTACGGCATGTTTTCAGGGTCTTCGAGGGCCTTCGCAAGAACCTCCGCTTCAATGTAAGGAAGGTCAACCTTTTGGGGTTCTTCCCCGTAGGTGCGAACATAAATCTGCTTAAGCGTGTCCCCATGCTCCTCCGACTCCTTGGCAAGATCCCTGAAGGTCCCGACCAAGCTCGCGGGGAGTCCAAGCTTCTCAGCAGTCTCGGCCAGTTTCCAGTAAATTCCTGCCTCTTCATACTCCCCGAATATCCAGTAGGAGAGAATTCCCTTTTCACCAAGTCCTGAGAGCATTTTCTCAAAATCGACCAGAACTTTTTCAAGATCCTTCAATCTAATCCCCAATAGTTTTATGAAGACTACCTTAAAAGTCTTTCATAGTTTGGGATCGATGTGAGAAGTCCGAACGGTTTCAACATCATATTCGCCCCAACCCAGTAGCTGAGCAGTGCAGTTTGCGCTCGTTAAGCTTTTTAATATTGTCAAGGACCTCAACCACCATATCAACCACTCAACTTCTCGTATTCCCTCTTCAGGGCCTCGTAGTGACCCCTCTCAACTTCCGCCAGCTTCTTGTAAAGATCCCTCAGCTTCTCGTCCTCCACTTTTTCAGCGAGCAGCTTGTAGGATTCGTGGGCTATCAGCTCGCTCTCCATGGCAGCCTTCAAAACCTCCTCCAGCTGGTCGGCTCTCTCGAACTCCTCGAGGACCGGAAGAACCTCGAGCGGGGGGAGGTCGCTCCTCGGGGCGTTCCCGTAGGCCTCTCTGAACCGGGCCTCAAGCTCGGCGGCGTGGTTCAGCGAGTCCTCGGCCAGCTTCTCGAAGGTCTTCACCAGCGCCTCCCCAAGACCCAGGTTCCGGGCGCGTCTCGCGAGCTCGCGGTAGAATTCCGCCTCCTCCTTCTCGCCCTCTATCCAGTACGCAAGGGCGTCCTTGTAACTCAGCTTTGAAAGGGCCTCAACGACTTCGTGAACGTCGTACATTCCCATCCCCCATACGGGTAACACACGGGGCCTAATAAGCTTTAGGTTCATCTAACGAGCCATATTGCGAGGAACATGGTGATGTAGGCTATCACGCTGATGACAATGTGGACCTTTACCCATGTCTCCCTGCGCTTCGAGAGGAATATCATCGCCCCGCTCAGCATGGCGAGGCTCATCAGGGCGAAGCTCGCGTAGCCCAGGGTGTAGTGGTCGAGGCTAACCACCGGGAACACCCACCGGGAATATGTAGAGGGGGGCACCGTCGGTGCCGAGGATTCCCGCCACGGAAGCGTCGTCAAAGGCGCCAACGGCAACGGTGCCAAGGTTCAGGGCAGTCGCCTGGAGGTAGATGTTCTGACCTATGTGGCCGGCCTCCATGTGGATGTACCTGACACCGCGCTCGCCGTAGTAGTGGGTGGTCCGCCCGTAGTAGGCAACGAGCACTATGTCCACCGCCGCCCTCCCGACCCACGACTGGTCCAGCGCGGCCTTCTGGAGGGCCCTCCTCCAGTCCCCCTTCCTCACCAGGATCAGCGTGTGGTTGAAGGGGTCGTAGCGGTAGATTCCTCCTTCGAGGCCCTCAACGTTTCCTACCACGACGTAAACCTCGAAGGGATAGGTCGCCCCGGCACTCGGGGCCGAGCGGTACCTCCTCGGGTCCGTTATTCCCTGAGCCGCCCACAGGAGCTGGGAAAGCTGGTCAAGCGTTATCGGCTCGTTCCGGTAGGAGCGTACGCTCCTCCGCTTTGCTATGGCCTCCTCAACGCTGACATCGGAGTTCAGCCTCGGCTCGGGAAGAACAACAACCTCACCGGATATGCTCTCACCCCCTCCGCGCCAGACTATGTAGGGCTTGGTAACCAGGAGGGCCGATAAAACGACCACGAGGATGACAACCAGGTAGGCGGCTCTCCTCAGCATGTTTATGAATTGGCCTTCATCTTATTTTAGCTTTCAGTCGGCCACCTCGAAGCGGAGGAGCTCGCCCCTTTTGAGAACCCCAACGCCGGCCCTCTTGCCGAGAACCTCCACGACCACCGTAAAGTCGGGGTCGCCCAGGTTCACGGGGAGGTTGAAGCGCTCGACCACGAGGGAACCGAGGCCTATCTCGAGCTCCCTCGCTGAGAGCTTTTTGTTGCCCCGGACCCTGGCGCGGACGGCGAAGGTCCCGTCTATTCTCCCGGCGAGTTCCATGACAGCCTTCTCTATCTCCTCCCTCCTGGCGGGAACTATGAGGTCGAGGGGGACGACGCGCTGTATCGCCTGCGTTTCGAATTTCTTCAGCCTATCGATTGCCTTCCCCCGCGACAGGGGCGTCTCGACCAGGAGGAGGCCCTTCCAGTCAGTACCCCTAACGCGGGCCTTTTCCAGGGCCCACTCGAGTTCGAGGATGGCATCGCCCTCCCTCCCCTGCGGGACCGTTACGATGAGAACCGTCATCTCTGCTCACCAATGGACAGGTTTTTATATTTTAGGTGCCTAAACTATGCGGTGAGTTAAAATGGAAGCCGGCGGCCTTAAGCTTTACCCATACCAGTCATACGAAGTTTACGGCCTTTCTCGAAACCCCTTCGAGCAACTCGCAAGCGAGGGGATAACCGACGTCGAGAGCATACACGTCTACCAGGAGGTGGACATGCGCCTCCAGATGATAATCTCAGAGGTGGTGGGCAACAGGAGCTCCATAGCCCTGAGCATAGTCGGCCCCCTCGGAATGGGAAAGACCCAGAGGCTGAAGACGATAGCAAAGGCCATAGAGGAGAACCGCGGAAAGGCGATATACGTCAAGGTGGATACCAACGACATCCTCAAGCTCACGCGCGACATCTTCTACGCCCTCAAGCCTCCGAAGAGCAGGACGAACATATTCCTCGAGAACCTCTCGAGAAAGCTCGGCTTCATTGACAGGCTTGAGAAGATGCTCAGCTCGCCCGGGGAGTACAAGAGCAGGGACATAGCCGAGCTTTTGACGGAGCAGATGGGGAAATACCCCTACTGCGCGCTTCTGCTTGACGAGCTCGAGAACATGCAGACCGCGGGGGAGCAGGAGAAGATTCAGTTCTTCGAGATGCTGAGGCACTTCATAAGCAACATGCCGAAGGGCTGCATAGTCGCCTTCGCCTGCGTACCTGAGGCCTACGAGGAGTACTCCAAAATCTTCCCGGCCTTCTTCATGCGCCTGCACTACGAGTTCAAACTGAGACCCATGAGCCTCGACGAGGCCTACGAGCTCGTCAAGAAGAGGCTCAACCGCGTTCGCATAAGGGACACCGACGACCCGCTGTACCCCTTCACGGAGGAGGCGATAAGGCTAATCCACCAGCTCGGAAAGGGCAACCCGAGGCAGATTCTAAGGCTGCTCCACTACGTGCTCAGCGAGGCGGCGAAGCACAAGTTCGACCCGATAGACGACTACGTGGTAACTACAATTCTCGAGGAGCCCAAGAGCCTCGAGGAGTACCTCACGAGGATTCCGAAGGACTACAAGGACCTCGTTGAGGCCATAGTCTACGAGTTCAACGGCGGCCCGGTGAGCTACATCCAGGTGGCCAAGGTCGTCAAGAG
>JAMOTW010000160.1 GCA_027062125.1 Thermococcus sp. | reverse complement strand
AAGCGCCGCCAGCTTCATCTCGTCGAGCATGTCGAGGTTGTTGTTGCTCGCGGCACCATCGGTACCAAGGCCAACGTTTACGCCCGCATTCAGGAGCCTCTGGAGGGGCATGACGCCGCTCGCGAGCTTCATGTTGCTCCCCGGGTTGTGGGCGACGGTAACCCCTTCCCTCGCGAGTATCTGGATGTCCCTGCTGTCGAGCCAGACGCCGTGGGCGATGATGACGTCCCTCCCCAGGAAACCGATGTCATCGAGCAGAACGACCGGGCTCTTGCCGTAGCGCTCGGTTATCTGGCCTATCTCCGCCATCGTCTCGCTGACGTGGATGGTGATGAGCTTCCCGTGCTCGTTCGCGAGCCTTCTGACTTCCTTAAGCAGGGCTATCGAGCAGGTGTACGGTGCATGCGGCCCAAAGACGAAGTGAACCCTGTCGGAGTCAAGCTTCTCGATGAACTCCATCGTCCTGAGGGCTTCCCTTATCTCCTTCTCGGTCTTCTCCGGGTCACCGAGGTCTATCATCCCGTAGGAGAGGTAACCCCTGAGGCCGGACTCCTCCACGACCTCAGCAACGCCGTCCATGAAGAAATACATGTCGAGGAAGGTCCCGGTTCCGGACTTTATCATCTCCAGCGCTCCGAGGTAGGCGCCAACCTTGGTGTACTCCCTTGTGAGCTTCGCCTCCCTGGGCCAAATGTGGTTCTGAAGCCAGTCCATGAGGGGCAGATCGTCGGCGAGACCGCGGAAGAGGCCCATCGGGGAATGGGTGTGGAGGTTTATGAAGGCAGGAGAAACAACCTTTCCCTTTGCGTCTATGACGGTATCCGCGGCCTCGGTAATGTTTTTGGCCACCTTAACGATGCTGTTTTCTTCAATGAGAACGTCGGCCTTGACGACCTCGAAGTTCTCGCCGTAGATAACGCGGCCGTTTTTTATGAGAATGCTCATGATCACCACCTCTTTTAAAGGGGTGTGTTTCCCCTGGAAGTTAAAAAGGTGTCGGAGAAGAGAAAAACCTCAAATTGGAACCCAGAGGCTCCAGGAGTACGGGTCGAACTCGTTGTAGTGGTCCCAGATGGATGAGTAGCCTGCCTCAACAAGCCACTCATTGACGTTGAGTGCGTAGCCGTAGTACCAGAAGGGGAGGTAGACGACGGCAACGACCCTGCCGTAGCGGTCGGTTTCGTAGACGTCATCGACGTCGAGGTAGACATAGTAGCCGTACGTGTCAAAGAGCCATTCCAAAGCGGCCTTCGATTCCTTGCCCTCATCGGTGTATATCTCGGGCGCGTTTATGTCGGCGAAGCGAACCTTGAAGGTTTCCCCAGCCCTGTAGCCGTAGTAGGAGTGGAACCACACGGTGTCGCCATCGACGACCTCAGTGACGTAGCCGTAGGCCTGGAACTCGTAGGCGCTGGCAAAACTTAATGCTGAAAACACTAAGAGCACTATTGTTATTAAAAATACTCTCCTACCCATTAAAGGTCACCATAGACCATTAAAAAAACCAGTATAAAATCTTTACTCCCCAACTTTTTAGGAAACATGGAAAGATATCTCAGTAAGAGTCCAAACGCTCTTCACCAGAAACAAACACAGTTTCATAAAAGAGAAAAGGGCATGTCTAAAAATAAAACGTACGCTATTTTGTCACCTCAATCATCCTGTACTCCACCACAATTGTCAGTCCGGCTTGCTTTATTGTGATTCTCCCCGGCAGTTTTCCGTTGAGTTCAACCTCGTAGGTTGGCATTCCTTCAGTCTTTGGTTTGAGAAGCAAGATGCCTCTCTCCCACGTGACGTTGAAGGATTCAAGATTATTTAGTATTGCAACAAATGGGTCAAGGGCGTTGATGTCATTGATGGTTGAGTTGAGAGTGAAAGTCCCGTTTGCAGTCATCACCTTCTGGGTGCCATTTTTTATGGTGATTTTCTGGGCTAAGGAGCCATTGATGTAATCCTCCCGGGTGATTTCATCAGGTTTGACAAAAATTACACGGCTCTCAAAGGATTGGTCACCAACTTTAATGACCTCCTGAGCATCGAAAGAGCTAATGGTTGACCAGTAGGAGATAACATCAACCGGGGAATGGGCACTAGGGATGTAGCTTAAGGCAAAGAGGATCAGCACACAGCATATCCCAAGTAAAGTCATTGTCTTGTTCATTTCCGTTCACCCGGCACTAGATGTTATCCAAAAAGCAGGTATTTCCTGAGAAAGTAGAACACCACCACAAACACCACCAAGTCCATCAAAAACTGCCTTCTCTTCGCTAGTATTTCGGCCAGGCATTTATCCTTGTAACTTGTTATAAAAGAAGCCGAGACAGCCGCAAGTAACAGAGTAGGCCACTCTTCGTTTAATACCAGGAGATATATCCACGGGAGATTCAACAAAACACCAAAAAAGAAACGATAGAAGAAGGCCTCCAAGCTTCTGCTTTCCATGAATACTCACCCCTTACACACACCGATGTTTCTCTGGAAGGAAGGCAGTGTAAACATCGAACAATGAATATGGCAAGCACATCAGTTTCATGAAGCAGGTTCAACATTCTTAAACCCCCTCAGTCACGTCGCAAGTAGAAAGGGAAACGAAAGGGGTTGCTCAGACGAACATCGTCTTCAGAACATCGGCACAGCCGCACTTCCTCTCCTCGGGAATCCTCGGGATTCCCTTCTTGAGAAGCTCCTGAACCTTGTAGTTGTTCTCGGCCATGACCTTGAGAACCTCCTGGGCATCGACAGGCTTGTCCGCCCAGACGTCGTAGTCGGTGACCGTTGCGATGTTGATGTAGCACATTCCAAGCTCGCGGGCGAGGTTTATCTCGGGGACGAGCGTCATTCCGATTATGTGGGCGTACTGGCGGAACATGAAGCTCTCGGCCCTCGTGGAAAAACGCGGCCCCTCGATGCAGACGTAGGTGCCCTTCTCGTGGACAGGGAAGCCGAGCTCCTTGGCGGTCTCGTAGAATATCTTCCTCATCTCAGGGCAGAACGGGTCGGCCATGGAAACGTGGGCAACCCTCGGCCCGTTGTAGAAGGTGTAGTCCCTCTTCTTCGTGAAGTCAATGAACTGGTCGGTTATGACGATGTCGCCGGGCCTGTACTCCTCGCGAAGCGAGCCGACGGCTGTAACGCCTATGACCCTCTCGACGCCCAGCTCCTTGAGCGCCCAGATGTTGGCCCTGTACGGCACTTCATGAGGCGGGAACTCGTGGTTCTTCCCGTGCCTCGGTATGAAGGCAACCTCGACGCCCTCGATTTCGCCTATTTCCACTGGAGCCGAGGGCCTGCCGTAGGGGGTGTGGACCTTGACGGTTTCCCTTGGCTCGAAGACGCCGTAAACCCCGGAACCTCCAATGATGCCGATCTTCACCATAAACATCACCCTGTAAAAATACCGCTCGAGTTATTTAAGAGTTGCCTTTCCAGTGGAAATGAAACTCCGAAAATTTAATAACCTTTTGGAACTAAATTCTTGGGGGGTGAGAGGATGGAGAACGGCGGGCCCGTCAGAATAGTCCTTCCGGAGGTGAAGAACCCCATCCTGATAGAGGGCTATCCCGGCGTCGGACTGGTCGGCCACATAGCCGCGAACTTCCTCGCCAAGGAGCTCAAGATGGACATGATAGGCTACGTCGAGAGCCCCTTCATCCCGCCGATGGCCATGATCCTCGAGGGGAAGCCGAACCCGCCGCTCCGCTTCTACGGGAAAGACAACCTGATAGTGGCCATCGCGGACATCTACGTCCCCCCGACGCTCGTGAACGAGATAGCGAGGGAGCTGGTGAAGTACCTAAAGGAGATGGACGCCGGAAAGGTCGTCTCGATGGGGGGCATAGGAATCGGTTTCTTCAAGGAGCAGCTCGATGTATGGGGCGTTGGGGCAAGGGATGAGCTCAACAGAGAGCTCGAGGAGAACGGGGTTAAGGTACTCCAGTACGGCTCGATAATGGGGATGAGCGGGAAACTCCTGTGGGAGGCGAGCAGGAACAATTTAGATGCCTACGTCCTCCTCGGGGAGACCTTCGGAGACAGACCTGACCCGAGGGCAGCAGCAAACGTCATCGAGGCCCTCAAGAAGCTCGTTCCGCTGGAGGTCTCAACCGAGCCACTCCTCCAGGAGGCACGGGCGATAGAGGAGCAGCTCAGGAGGATGCACGAGCAGATGGAGCAGGCCAGGAAGAAGGCCCAGCAGCAGTACGAAAGCATCTACCTGTGAGGTGGTGGCGATGAAGGCGGTCGTTCTCGCCGGCATGGCCCGGCGCGTGCTGGACGAGCTCATGAGGAACCCCTACAGAACCATCGAGCTCAGGGGCGCGAGGAACGTTCTCGCCGTCGAGGCGGCGCTCGAAAGGACCATGAGACTCTTCCTGACCTACGACCCCTTCAGCGATGTTGACGTCGGAACTGAGGGCCTCCTCGCGGAGCTCCTCGGGGCTGAGAAGCTGGAGACGAGGATTCCCTGGGAGGAGAGCGACGAGAGGGAGGTTACAGTCTGCAGGGCCAAGGTCAGATTGGTCGGCCTCGGAAGGGTGGTGGAGGTTGAGAACAGGAAAAGGCTCCTCCTGGTTCGTGTCCGCGAGCTAATACCGCAGGAGATGGGAATGGGCTAAAGGAGCGTCGTCTGCCTGCCCCTTCCCGACCTATCCCTCTTCGGCGGTTCAACCTTTTTGAACTCCAGTCCCTCCTTCTGGAGGAGTTTCTTGGCTCCCGAGGTTAGGGCGGGGGCCACGAGGATTCCCCTGACGGTCGGATGCTCCCTCCTCAGAGCCTCGACGTAGCGCTTAAGCTGGCTGACCGCGTGGAGGTCGGCCTTCCTGCGCTTGAGCTCCAGAACCACGAGGTTGCCGCCTTCATCCCTCCCCAGAATGTCGACTATGCCGTGGCCTATGTCCTTCTCGCGGGAGAGGGGCTTGAAGCCGGGCTCAATGAGTTCGGGATTCCGGAATATCATCTCCGCCATCTCCGCCTCGCTGCCGGTCAAAGCGAGCTCCTCGTAGTCCTCGGCCTTGAAGACGGAGACGAGGTAGACCTCATCGAGCTCGACCTCGAGGACCTCCTTGGGCTTCCGCCTGACGGAGCGGAGAACCAGAACCCCATCGCGCTCCTCAATGGTAACAAAGCTCCCCGGCGGTTGCCAGTTCACGGGCTCCCTCTTCCTGTTCTGGTGGATGAGGAAGGCGCCGTCGGGCTTGATTATTATCACCCTGTCTCCGGGGCCGAGCTCGCTCTTGGCCCTGCCGTCGTAGTGAACCCTACAGCGGGCGAAAATCGTGAGCACGGCCTCGCTCGACAGGGCCGCATCAACGAGCCGTTTGACGTCATCCTGTGAGGGGTTCACTATTGCGTCAACCTTTGACATGAAACGGGGTAAAGAAGAGGGGTTAAAAAGCTAACTCAGTCCTCGACGCCCTTGTCGGTTATCCTGAAGATTGCCTCGCCCTCGGGGAGGTGGGGGCTGTCTATGAGCCTGGCGACGCGCTTTCCTGCCTTACCTTTCCTGAGGTATATCCTGAGCGTGGCGCTGTGGGCGAGAATGTGTCCGCCAACGGGCCTCGTCGGGTCGCCGAAGAAGGCATCCGGTTTGGCCTGAACCTGGTTCGTGACGAAGACGGCTATGTCGTAGAGGTCCGCCAAGCGGTGGAGGTCGGAGAGGTGCTTGGCCAGCTTCTGCTGTCTCTCTGCCAAAGTTCCCCTGCCGACGTACTCGCTCCTGAAGTGGGCCATGAGCGAATCCACGACGAGGAGCTTAACAGGCCTGTCTGTCTCGGCCTTCTCCTTGATTATCTCCTCCGCCCTCTCGATGAGGAGCATCTGGTGGTTGCTGTTAAAGGCCCTCGCAACGTAGATGTTCTTGAGAACCTCGTCCGGGTCGAGGCCGCGGTTTTCAGCGATCTGCCTTATCCTCTCGGGCCTGAAGGTGTTCTCGGTGTCGATCCAGATGACGGAGCCGTTCAGGCCGCCCTCCTCGTGCGGGAGCTGCACCATGACAGCAAGGGTATGGGCCAGCTGGGTCTTTCCGGAACCGAACTCACCGAAGACCTCGGTTATCGCCTGGGTCTCGACACCGCCGCCTATGAGCTTGTCGAGGCTCTTGCTTCCGGTGGAGATCTTGCCTATGACGCTCCTCTTCTCCATGTACTCGTCGGCGCGCATGAAGGTCCCTATGTTGGCGGCCTCCCTCGCGGCCTGGATTATCTTGAGCGCGGCCCCCTCACTTATTCCCGCTATCTCCTTGAGCTCCATCGGAGATGCAACTGCTATGGCCTCGATGCTGTCATAGCCAGCCTCGCGGAGCTTCTCAGCGGTGGCCGGACCAACGCCGGGGAGGTCTTCGAGAACCTTTATTTCCTTCTCCTTCTTTTTCTTGGTTGAGCTTGAAGTGGACTCCTCAACGACCTCGAGCTCCTCAAACTCCTCGAGCTCTTTTATTTCATCCTCAGCCTTCTTCTTCCTCGCCATGAACATCACCCAACATCAATACCTTTCATAGGGGTAAAAAGTCCAAGGGTTATATACTTTTCTTCCCGGATTTGGAGCAACGGAAAACACTCCCGCGGCGCCTTTTGACTGGAGAGAATAAAAAAAGTGGCCAGGTGGCGGGAGGGGTGGGTCATCCTTTTCCAGTGGAAACGGCGGGCCTTATCACCACGAGCTTCGAACCCCGCGGTATCTTCTCATCCAGGGGCGGGCTGAGGACCGGCTTATCGGTGTAGTAGCCAAGCAGGAAGTAGCCACCCTCATCGTGAAGCCTCCTGAGGGCCTCTAGGTAAGTCAGGCCCCAGAGGTCGCTCCTCACTAGCACGGAGATGTCGTAGCGCCCCAGGGCCGTGGTGAGGTCGTCGATAACGTCAACAACCTCGGGCTCGAAGATAGCGCTCGCGAGAAGCCTGCCCGCGAAGCTCCTGCTCAGTATTACCCTGTCGGCACCCGCCTGCTTTAGGAGTTCAACGCTCTCCGCATTTAGGGCCTCGACGAGGACCTTGGCCCTGGAGATGCGCTTTATCATCAGCGTGGCGAAGACCGACTTGGAGTCGTCCTCCAGGGCCAGAATGACATTGGAAGCCCCCTTGACGTGGGCGCGCTCAAGGGTTTCTGGATTGGTGGGGTCGCCTATGAGGACCTCCACTTCCTCTGGAAGCTCGACCTTCTTGCGCTCCTCCTCGCTCGGAAAGACGACGACTATCGGCCTCAGCTCGGCATCTCCACTGGAAATCGCGACGAGTAGTTCGTTCACGCAGCTCGATATGCTGCTCCCCTGCCCGATTACAACGTAGTGACCCGAGTACTTAACGCGGTGCATTCCCATCATCCTCCTCAGCGACGAAGATATGAAGTATTCGGCCAGGACGGAAACGAGGGCCGTGAAAGTTGAGATTCCCGCCACGGCCGCCACCATGGCGACGGCCCTCCCGGCGCTCGTCTGGGGAGTAACGTCGCCGTAGCCGATCGTGGCCATCGTTATTATGGCCCAGTAGAAGGCCGTGTAGAAGCCAACGCCCTCGAAGTAAGCGAAGAGAAGCGCAAAGAACAGCGCCAGCAGGACGACGGCCAAGGCTATCTGCAGGAGCCTGTTCCGGCCGACCTTGATCTTAACCTGCAGAAGTCTTCGAACCAGGGGTACCGGTATCATGTTCAAAGCTATCAAGCCAGATTTTAAAAACCTATCACCACTGTCCCGAGAAGTTCATGGATGGAGCAGTTTTTCCAGTGGAAATAAAGGTCTTTTTCGATGGCCATCTGAAAGACCCCCCAGAGTTTCATTTCCACTGGAGCCCAGTTTTGGAAATGGACGCCTCTGGCAGGAGAAACAAAAGAAAGCATGATTTATAAACCAGATTACAAACGGAAAATTGATACCTTTTAAGACATCTCGGGATTTTTTGGGTGAATATTCATTAACAACTTCAATTGAAACATTTTTATGAACATTGTTCATAAAAATCTATAAATACAGGAACTCATAGAAAAAACGGGAGAGTTTCACCAAAAACGAGAAAGGAAACGGGAGTAGCCAAAACCCGCTTCCACAGGAAATGAAACTCCCTGGGGGTACGATTTTGTTAACATCTTTTAAAATGTAAAACTAAAACGTTTTCCTGAAATGCACACGAACGGTCAGCGATGTTCGCATTTTGGTGTCCATCAGCGTGCATTCTCCTCCCAGTGGAAATGCCCCAATGTGCTCATAGTGTCGTTGATATTTGTAAAATTCTGGTGTCCATTGCTGTGCCCTGAACCCTTTCGTTTCCTGTGGAGACCGTACGTTTCGCTTGAACTTTGGTGCCGTCCACTGGGGTTTCCAGTGCAAAGTTAATTAACCCGAACGCCTACTATGTACGGTGATCCCAATGGATGAGATCGAGACCAAGGTCCTCGAGTGGCTTAGGAATGGAAACGACACCGCCCAGGACATAGTGGACCTCCCCTGGAGCGTCAAGGAGGTTCAGCCCAACACCTACGTTGCCGAGCATCCGAGGATGCCCTTTTCCCTGATGGTGATGTTCTCGGAGGGGTTCATCCACCTGATAGTGCCCCTCGGCCTTGAAACATTCTCAATGACAAAGGAGGACAAGCTCAGGGTCTACCACACCCTCCTCAGGCTCAACGACCAGGTTCACATGATGAAGTTCACGCTCGCGGGGATGAACGACGACGTCTACCTTCGCGTTGACCTCGACAAGAAAACCCTCGGTAAGGATGAGTTCAACGACGCCTTAACTGCCCTCCTCATCGGCCTCCTGTCCTCCGTGTCCGCTTTGGGCCTCGAGGAGGCGTTCGCCCAGGAGGTCTTCGACCGCATAGTCGGCATGGTCGTCGAGAGGATGCAGAAGGGCGCCAGCAGGGAGGAGCTCATGAGGTTCCTCACGGTCAAGGTGGGCATGCCCGTTGAGGACGCCAAGACCCTTCTGGACCAGGTCTTCGAGGCGAAGCGCTCGATGGGGGGCGAGGAACCGGACGTGGGGTATTTCTGACGGTCCCCCCGAGTTTGTTTTCCGCCGATGGCTTCACTCCCTCGTGTACTCATTCGTACGTTTTCTTAATATTTTGGGGTTTGATGCGTTTTGTCTTGTGGTGTTGTACATTGCGGGGGTGATTTGTTATGGTTGATATTGAGGCCCAGGTTCTTGAGTGGCTTAGGTCGGGTAGCGAGGACGCCGCTGACATAGTTGACCTTCCTTGGGAAGTTCGTCCACCGGTCATTCCGATCAGTCTTGAGACCTGCGGACTCAGCAATGAGGACAAGCTGTACGTGTACCCTACTCTTCTGTAGCTCAACGACAAGATTTACATGATGAAGTTCAGCCTTGGACAGCCCAATGACTCCGTCAACATCCGCGTTGACCTGGACAAGAAAACCCTCGGCAAGGAGGAGTTCAACGACGCCCTGACGGCTCTGGCAATAGGACTTCTCTCGGGAGTTTCGGCCCTTGGCCTTGAGGAGGAGTTCGTTGACAGGATATTTGACCGCATCCTGGCCATGCTTCTGGAGAGAATAGCCGAGGGATGGACCTACGACCAGCTCATGGAGTTCCTTTCAGTCAGGGTTGGCCTCGACGAAGGGGATGCGAAAAAGCTCCCCGACGCCGTTATGGAAGCTCTGGAAGGGGAGTCCGAGGCCGAAGGGGAGTGATCCTCCTCGATTTTCTTTGGTTATCCTTTCCATATTCTGAAACCCTTTTTACATCCCCCTGTTCAACAAGGCATATAAACCCCTGGCCTCGATTATCTATGCTTTCCTCTGCATCCGGTGCTTCCTCTGGAATATGTGTACATTGCCCATAACAGGGGGCACTACGGTGTACAAATGACAATAATTTGAATTAAACTTGTCTAAATGGCGAAGATATCCAGTACAATCTGTACAAACTCCTGCAATCGGCCTGGGTTTCCAGTGGAGTGGGTGGTGGTCATGGACGACAATTACCTTGATTCAATCTTCGAGAAGTACCTTCACGCAAAGAAGATCTTTAAAAATAAGGAGGTTCTCAGACACAGCTATACTCCAAAGGAGCTCCCCCACAGGCGCGAGCAGATAGAGGAGCTCGCCCATATCCTCGTCCCTGTTCTCAGGGGTGAAACCCCGTCCAACGTCTTTGTTTATGGAAAGACCGGTACCGGTAAGACCGTCACCATCAAGTTCGTTACTGAAGAGCTGAAGAAGATATCCGACAAGTACGACATCCCCGTCGACGTCATCTACATCAACTGTGAGATAGTGGACACCCAGTACCGCGTTCTCGCGAACATAGTCAACTACTTCAAGGCTGAGAGCGGCGTCGAGGTACCCCTCGTCGGCTGGCCGACCGATGAGGTCTACGCCAAGCTCAAGGAGGTCATAGACGCCCGTGAGCGCTTCGTCATAATAGTTCTCGACGAGATAGACAAGCTCATCAAGAAGAGCGGCGACGATATACTCTACTCCCTCACGAGAATAAACACGGAGCTGAGCCTTGCCAAGGTCAGCATAATCGGCATCTCAAACGACCTGAAGTTCAAGGAGTACCTGGACGCGCGCGTTCTCTCCAGTTTGAGCGAGGAAGAGGTTGTCTTCCCGCCCTACGACGCCAACCAGCTCCGCGATATACTCATGCAGCGTGCCAAGGATGCCTTCAACGATGGGGTCCTTGACGACGGTGTCGTGCCCCTCTGTGCCGCTTTGGCGGCGAGGGAACACGGCGACGCGAGGCGCGCTTTGGATCTCCTCCGCGTCGCCGGTGAGATAGCCGAGCGCGAGGGGGCGAGCAAAGTAACGGAGAGGCACGTCTGGAAGGCCCAGGAGAAGATAGAGCAGGACACCATGGAGGAGGTCATAAAGACCCTTCCGCTCCACT
The DNA here is from genome assembly GCA_027062125.1 of Thermococcus sp. Classification (GTDB taxonomy): domain Archaea; phylum Methanobacteriota_B; class Thermococci; order Thermococcales; family Thermococcaceae; genus Thermococcus. Next base: position 11,710 of record JAMOTW010000160.1, on the reverse strand, counting down.
CGAAGGTTCTCCTCTACGCGATAGTGCTGCTCGATGAAAACGGTGAGCTCCCGGCCAACACGGGTGACGTCTACTCGGTTTACAAGTCCCTCTGCGACCACATAGACCTCGAGCCCCTCACCCAGAGGCGCGTCAGCGACCTCATCAACGAGCTCGACATGCTCGGCATCATCAACGCTAAAGTCGTCAGCAAGGGCCGCTATGGAAGGACCAAGGAGATCCGCCTGAACGTAACACCTTATAAGGTCAAGAACATATACCGCCATGATCCCCAGCTTCAGACCATGCTCACGATAAGCATGTCCCGCCAGAGGAGGCTGCTCTAATGGGGCTCGTTGAGGATTTGCTCACCAATCGCTATCTAATAACGCCCTCGGCCTACTACCTTCTCTCGGATTACTACAAGAAGGACTTCACTCTCGCCGAGCTGATAAAGTTCGCCAAGGCCAGGGGAGCCTTCGTGATAGATTCCTCGATGGCCGAGGAGTTCCTCAGGAAAAAGGGCATACTTTCGGCTGGAGCTCCAGTAGAAGGGGGTGTCCATGAGCCCCTGGAATTTGGTGGGGAGTTCTCGGAAGAGGTGTCTTCGACGGACGAAAATGGGGCTCATGTGGCTCCTTCCGGTGATTCCACCCCGATGCCTGCCAATGTCGGCGAAATATTGGCTCTGGAATCGCGGCCAGGGTCGGGTGGTGGGACCTCCATTTCCACTGGAACTGTCTCCGAAAGCACTCCTGTGGTGCCTTCTTCTGGTGGTTTAGAGGAAGAAACTTCCGACTTTTCTGGAGGGAAGAGTTTTGTTTCCACTGGAACTGCTGGGGCGGGGGTGCCCCATGAGCCGTCCCCCGGTGAAACCGCCCCTGAGGAGAACGAGGTCGAGGATTCATCCGGCGGGACCCTTCCAGTGGAAAGGGAGGGGTATGTGGAAGAAGCGCAGGAAGACGTCGGTGGGGTCGAATCGGCTATTGAGCAGCCCGCCCCCGAAGAATCCCCGTCGGAGGTTTCCGTTCCAGAGGCATCGATAGAAAACGGCAACGGCTACAATGGAAACGGCTACGCGGACTCGGAGGAGTACTACGAGGGGAACGGCAACGGGGTGAAGCCGAAGATAGTCTACGGCGACTACGGGGTTCCGATAGCCTACACCGCCGAGGAGGTTCCGGAGGAGGAAAAGAGCTACTCCGTCTACCGCGACGTCGTGATAACCCCTAAGGAGGGCTTCCACTACAGGGCGAAGGAGATTCCGGACGAGTGGGAGGTGGCCTTCGACGTCAAGAACGTCAAGTTCGAGGTTCCCAAGGTCAAGAGCGCGGCCAGCAAGGAGGGCGAGATCGTAATCAAGGTTTACGCCGACTACTTCAGGAGCAGGCTCAGGAAGATGCGCAGAATTCTCCGCGAGAACCCGGAGCTTGGAAGCGTCATCGACATAGGAAAGCTGAGCTACGTCCGCGGCGAGGACGAGGTCACGATAATCGGCCTCATTAACAGCAAGCGCGAGACGGCAAAGGGCTACATGTTCGAGGTCGAGGACAACACTGGGGTAATCAAGGTCTTCATAAACCGGAACAACTCGGAGAGCAAGAAGTTCTTCCAGATAATGCCCGATGTGGTGGTTGCCTTCAAGGGAAGGTACTCCGGCAGGGGCATATTCTTTGCCAACAGGATTTTCCTCCCCGATGTTCCGAAGTTCAAGCGCACGAAGCCGCCTCTTGAGGAGAAAGTCTACGCGGTGCTTCTCAGTGACATCCACGTCGGCAGCAACAAGTTCTGCGAGAAGGCCTTCGAGAAGTTCCTCGAGTGGCTCAATGGCGAGGTCAACAACAGGAAAGAAGAGGAGCTAGTGAGCAGGATAAAATACATGATACTTGCCGGTGACGTCGTTGACGGAATCGGCATCTACCCCGGCCAGTACAACGAGCTGGAAATCCCCGACATCTTCGACCAGTACGAGGCCCTCTACAACCTGCTCCGGAACGTCCCGGACCACATAACGATGTTCATCGGCCCGGGCAACCACGACGCGGCGAGGACGGCCCTTCCGCAGCCGGGCTTCTACGACGAGTACGCAAGGCCCCTCAAGAAGCTCAAGAACGCGGTGATGATAAGCAACCCCGCCGTTGTGAGGCTCCACGGCAGGGACTTCCTCATCGCCCACGGAAGGGGAATCGAAGATGTCGTCAACTTCATACCCAACCGGAGCCACCACAGGCCGGCCGAGGCGATGCTTGACCTCCTCAAGCTCCGCCACTTGGCGCCGACCTTCGGTGAGAAGGTTCCGATTGCACCCGATCCTGAGGACACGCTCGTCATAGAGTCCGTCCCGGACCTGTTCCAGGCCGGTCACGTTCACGTTATGGAGTATAAGATTTACAACGGGGTCTTTCTGATAAACAGCGGCACCTGGCAGGCCCAGACCGAGTTCCAGAAGATGGTGAACATAGTCCCCACCCCGGCAAGGGTTCCGATAATAGACGTTGAGACCGCCCGCCTGAGGGCCGTTGTGAGCTTCGATCAGTTCTGCGAGGGGGTTTGAATGGGAGAAGAGCTTTACTCTCCCGAAATGAAGGCTTACTTCGAATCCCTCCAGCGCGAGATAGACAGGGCCTACGAGATAGCGAGAAAGGCCCGCGCTCAGGGCAAGGATCCGAGTTTAGAGGTTGAGGTTCCCCAGGCGACCGACATGGCCGGTCGTGTGGAGAGCCTCGTCGGGCCCAAGGGCGTTGCGGAGCGCATAAGGGTTCTCGTCAAGGAGTACGGTAAGGAGCTGGCGGCGCTTAAGGTCGTCGACGAGATAATCGATGGGAAATTCGGCGACCTTGGGAGCAAGGAGCGCTATGCGGAGCAGGCGGTGAGAACGGCACTCGCGATCCTAACGGAGGGAATAGTTTCCGCTCCGTTGGAAGGTATCGCTGACGTCAAGATAAAGCGCAACGAGTGGGCCGACGGGAGCGAGTACCTGGCGCTCTACTACGCGGGACCGATAAGGAGCTCTGGAGGAACCGCTCAGGCCCTTAGCGTCCTCGTCGGTGACTACGTCAGGAAGAAGCTCGGCCTCGACCGCTTCAAGCCGAGCGAGAAGCACATTGAGAGAATGGTGGAGGAGATAGACCTCTACCACCGCGCTGTCACGAGACTGCAGTACCACCCGGAGGCCGACGAGGTAAGGCTAGCCATGAAGAACATTCCCATCGAGATAACCGGCGAAGAGACCGACAAGGTTGAAGTCAGCCACCGTGACGTTCCCGGCGTTGAGACCAACCACCTGCGCGGCGGTGCGATTCTCGTTCTGGCGGAGGGCGTCCTCCAGAAGGCGAAGAAGCTCGTAAAGTACATAGACAAGATGGGTGTCGAGGGCTGGGAATGGATAAAGGAGTTCGTCGAGGCCAAGGAGAAGGGCAAGAAGGCGGATGATTCCAAACCTTTCGAATCCAAAGTGGAGGATTCCGGCGCCAGGGAGGAAGTTGTCGAAAAAGTTGAGAAGGGCTTCTACTACGAGCTGTACGAGAAGTTCAGGGCCAACATTGCGCCCAATAAGAAGTACACCAAGGAGATAATCGGCGGCAGACCGCTCTTCGCCGAGCCCTCTGAGAACGGTGGCTTCCGCCTTCGCTACGGCCGCTCAAGGACAAGCGGTTTTGCCACCTGGAGCGTTAACCCCGCCACCATGCTCCTCCTCGACGAGTTCATAGCGATTGGAACCCAGATGAAGACGGAAAGGCCCGGAAAGGGCTGTATAGTCACGCCGGCAACGACGGTCGAGGGGCCGATCGTGAAGCTCAAGAACGGCTCCGTCGTCAAGGTGGACGATTACGAGACCGCCCTGAAGGTGAGAAACGAGCTCGATGAGATACTCTACGTCGGCGACGCTTTGATTAACTTCGGCGACTTCCTTGAGAACAACCAGACCCTTCTACCTGCCAACTACGTTGAGGAATGGTGGGTTCAGGAGCTCGTTAAAGCCATAGCGGACACCTATGAGGTCGAGCTCAGGCCCTTCGAGGAGAACCCTCCGGAGGCCATTGAGGAAGCCGCCGAGTACATCGAGGTTGACCTCGAATTCCTGGGCAAACTCCTCCATGACCCGCTCCGCGTTAAGCCCGACGTGGAAACGGCCATACATCTCTCCAAGGTTCTCGACGTTCCGTTTCACCCGTACTACACCCTCTACTGGAATACACTGAAGCCCGAGGAAGTTGAGGAACTCCAGAGGGCGCTGGTGAACGCCCAGATCGAGTGGGACGAGTTCAGGAAGATAAAGTTCGCGAGGAAGTTGGTTCTGGAGAATGACCCCCAAATCAAACGCTACCTTGAACTCCTCGGCCTCCCCCACAGGCTCGAGCGCACCGAGGAGAGAAGGAAGGTCATAGTAATCGACTACCCCTGGGCCGCGGCCCTGCTCACCCCGCTCGGCAACCTCGAGTGGGAGTTCAAAGCTAAGCCCTTCCACACGGTCATCGACATCATCAACGAGAACAACAGGATAAAGCTCCGCGATAGGGGGATAAGCTGGATAGGCGCGCGCATGGGCAGGCCGGAGAAGGCCAAGGAGCGGAAGATGAAGCCGCCGGTGCAGGTTCTCTTCCCGATAGGTCTTGCCGGTGGCTCCAGCAGGGATATCAAGAAGGCCGCCGAGGAGGGAAAGGTTGCGAGCGTGGAGATAGCCTTCTTCAAATGCCCCGAGTGCGGTCATACCGGTCCGGAGCACATCTGCCCGCGCTGTGGAACGAGGAAGGAGCTCCTCTGGCACTGCCCGAAGTGCAACGTCGACTACTCCCAGAACGAGGCAGAGGGCTTTGACTTCCACTGTCCCAAGTGCGGCACCGAGCTGAAGCCCTACGCGAGGAGGACGATAAAGCCGTCGGAGCTCCTCCGCGCGGCGATGGAGAACGTCAAGGTCTACGGCATCGACAGGCTGAAGGGCGTCCAGGGTATGACCTCGGGCTACAAGATGGCCGAGCCGCTTGAGAAGGGCCTCCTGAGGGCTAAAAACGACGTCTACGTCTTTAAAGATGGCACCATTCGTTTCGACGCCACAGACGCCCCGATAACTCACTTCAAGCCGAAGGAGATAGGCACGAGCGTCGAGAAGCTCCGCGAGCTCGGCTACACCCACGACTTCGAGGGCAAGCCCCTGGAGCGGGACGACCAGATACTCGAGCTTAAGGTTCAGGACGTCATACTGCCCTACGAGGCAGGTCGCTACCTCCTCAAGGTGGCCCGCTTCATAGACGACCTCCTGGAGAAGTTCTACGGTCTGCCGAGGTTCTATAACGCCGAGAAGATGGAGGATCTCGTCGGGCACCTCGTCATCGGTTTGGCTCCCCACACTTCAGCGGGAATCATCGGAAGGATAATAGGCTTCTCCGACGTTCTGGTCGGCTACGCGCACCCCTACTTCCACGCCGCTAAAAGACGCAACTGCGACGGGGATGAGGATAGTGTAATGTTGCTTATGGATGCATTATTGAACTTTTCTCGTTACTACCTGCCCGAAAAGCGCGGCGGTAAGATGGACGCCCCGCTGGTCGTTACCACGCGCCTCGACCCGCGCGAGGTTGACAGCGAGGTCCACAACATGGACGTCGTCCGCTACTATCCGCTGGAATTCTACAGCGCCACCTACGAGATGAAGTCCCCGAAGGAGATTAAGTTCATCGAGCGCGTCGAGGACAGGCTCGGAAAGCCTGAAATGTACGAGGGCCTTAAGTTCACCCACGACACCGACGATATCGGTTTGGGTCCGAAGATGAGCCTGTACAAACAGCTCGGCGATATGGTCGAGAAGGTCGAAAGACAGCTCGCCCTTGCGGAGCGCATAAGGGCCGTGGACGAGCACCACGTGGCGGAGACGATAATCAACTCCCATCTCGTCCCCGACCTGAGGGGCAACCTGAGAAGCTTCACCCGCCAGGAGTTCCGCTGTGTGAAGTGCAACACCAAATACAGAAGGCCGCCGCTGACAGGCAAGTGCCCCAAGTGCGGCGGGAAGATCGTTCTGACCGTCAGCAAGGGCGCCATAGAGAAGTACCTTCCGACCGCCAAGATGCTCGTTACGAAGTACAGCGTCCTGGACTACACGAGGCAGAGGATATGCCTGACGGAGAAGGACATAAAGTCCCTCTTTGAGAACGTCTTCCCCGAGAGGCAGAGAACGCTGATGGGCTTCTCGGCGGACGTCTGCGAGAAGATGATCAAAGCGAGGACCGGAAAGTCCAATGGCAGGAACGGCTACCTCGACGAGCTCAAGGCCAACGGGGCCAAGGGGGGACGGAAGGGAGAGGGGAAAAAGACACAGGAACCCAAGAAGAAGGAAGCCACGAAGGGTCCCAAGCGCTCCGAGAAGAAGATAAAGCCCGTCACGGGCCTCGAAAAGGCCGCCCTTAAGAGGTATCTTGTGGAGGAAAAGGGGAAGGAAAAAGAGCACAAAGCGAAGGGCAAGAAGAAAAAGAAGGGCATAAGCCTCGACGAGTTCTTCGGCTCTTAGTTTTTCCGTTAATCATATATATCATTATGCCGCTCTTTCTTTGATGGGAATGAACTCGGGGTTCAAATTGCTCCCCAGCGTGGCCTACCTGCGGGTTCAGAGGCAGGCTTTCATAGGCTATTCTATGCCCCTCGCCGGCTGGATAGGTGAGTATCTGGTGAACTACCAGCGGCTTCCGAGGCCGAACTTCCTTGGGAGGGCAATGGCCAAACTCGGCTTCCGTCTGGCAGGTGAGGAGCGCGATGAGAGGTACATAACCCAGTTCTTCACGAAGGGGAGCGTTTCAATAAGCGCGAGCTGGGACGTTGAGAAGGAGAGTTTATTCCTCCAGCTCATACCGCTCCGCTCTAAGCTTTCCCGCGGTCTGACGGTTAGGGCAGAGCACATAGAGTTCTACGACCAGTACGTGGTGAGCATAGAGCCAACCGGCAAGCTCCCGCCCGGGATCAGGGGCATCGGGATAAACGCCCTGATCCTTGAGGACTTCTATCCCATCGAGACCCCATACTGGGGAATGCTCCACGAGGACTGGGAGCTCGAGCTCAACCTGCTCGTCATGAAGGATGAGGTTTACGATTCTCTGAGCCGCGAGGAGTACCGCTGTCCGGTCTGCTTCTCACCCCTGAGCGAGGAGAACGGCGTCCTTAAGTGCACCACGTGCGGCTTCACCTACGCCCCGGAGCACGACTTCGAGAGGGTCATGGAGAAGTTTACTGTGGAGGAGTTTGCGTTTTGAAGCTTTTGGAAAAAGCTTCACCAAAGAAACTTTGCCTTCGCAAAGTTTCATCAAAGTTCGTGATTCCTCCCAAAAAGCCAACTGAGAAAAGACTTGCAATCTCAACAGGCATTTTCAAGCAGGAATTCACGATTCAAAACCCCAAAAACGCGGGTTTAAACGCTTAAAGCGCTCCAAAGGAGCGCGGGAGAAGTAAACCCACTTGAATAATGTATTTTCATAAGGAATTCTTCACTAAAACCGCACGCTCAAACAGGCAAGCCCTCTCAAAAGAGCACTTCACAAAAGAATCACCAACTTGTCAAACTAAGCGCAGGAAGCTTTGGAAAAGGCTCCGCCAAAAGCTGGTAGCTCTCGAATTATGGAAAATCAATTCCAAAGGGGCACTTAGGAAAGAGCTACGAACTTGATAAATCTATATCGGGCGCCTTTGCTGGGGTAACTTTTCACTAAACTTTATAAGCCTCTTCTCGGCTTTTTCTATCGGGCAGCCCCGTGGTGTAGCGGCCAAGCATGCGGGACTTTGGATCCCGCGACCCGGGTTCGAATCCCGGCGGGGCTACCATTAACATCCTGTTCTAAGACTTAACGAGGAATAAATTCTTGGATGAACTTCGGGAGGGCTGGCTTTAAAAGTTAGAAAAGGCTCAGAGAATCAACGAAACCAGATCCCTTATCGCCTTCTCCGGGTCCTTAGCCTTTGTAACTCCGCTCGCGAGAAGAACTCCGACGCTTCCGAGCTCCAAAGCCTTCTTGACGTCCTCTCCAGTGGAAATTCCCGCACCGGTTAGAACCTTGACGTCCGGATTGACCCTCCTAACCAGCTCGACCGTGTCGGTGATGACCTCCGGCTTGGCCTTGCTGACGGGGATTCCAGTGCCTATGAGTTCAGGCGGCTCGACGGCAACGTAGTCCGGCCCGAGGGCCGCCACAGCCGCGCTGACAGCTGGGTTGTTGGAGCAAACCATCGTCATCAGTCCAACTTCCTCGGCGCGCCTTATGCTGGCCTCCAAGTCCGCTAAAACCATCCTGTTCTCGGAGTGGTTGAGGAGCGTTCCCACAGCCCCAGCCTCCTTGACTGCCTCCGGAAGGACGTGACCCGTGTGGCTTCCCGGCGTTATCGGGTCGATGTGCTGGGCGAAGACCGGAATCTCGACCTCCTGGGCTATCCTGTAGAGGTCGGCCAGCTGAGGCGCGACGACTATGGTTATGCCCGTCTCCTTCCAAACTTTCTCAGCGGCCTTGGCTATCCTCAGGGCACCTTCGCCCGTGGCCTGGGCGTAGGTCTTGAAGTTGATCGCTATAATCGGCTCCTTAAGCTTCTCCATGGGTATCACCGGAAGTGTTACGTTCTTTTTCCTTAAACGTCTTTCGGAGAGTTTCGTTTCCACTGGAGAGAGGCCTTCCGAAGGGGTCTATGAGGCCGGCCCTTATGAGGGAGGAGCTTATCTTTGGCCCGATGGAGCTTTTAACGAGTCCTATCGTGACTATATCGAGCGGTTTAAGCCCGTTCTCCTGCCGGGCCCTATTAACGACTAGTGCTCCTTTGTACGTCTCCTCGCTGACGACTATTGCCTCCAAGCTTTTCATCCTGTCGGCGAACCCTATCGAGGTGTGTATCTTGATGACGCGGTAGTTCGAGTAGCCGTTGACCTCAAAGAACTTGATTAAATCCCTCAGGCGGAGCTCGTAGGGGAGGATTTTCTCAGCGTAGGGCTTGCTCCTTATCATCTCGTCGGAGGTGAGGCCGACGTAGACGTACTCCCCCACCTCGAAGGCCTTCCTCAGCAAAGCCTTATGGCCGAGGTGGAGCCTGTCGAAGGTGCCCCCCACGACAACTTTCCTGTACTTTTTCCTCATGGGATTCTCTTGGAATGCTGAACCAATAAGCTTTTTTATTGCCGGCGGAGATTCTTTCGGGGGTGATGGAATGAAGAGACTCATCACGTTCATTCTGACGGTTCTTATCCTCTCACCGGTCTTCGGCCAGGTGGCCGCCGCCGACAACCCTCAGCCGCTCTTCGACATAGACATCATCATCAAGGCTTCCCCGGCGGAGGTGAACGGTTCCCAGGTCTGGATGGCGACCTTCAAGGTGCTGGCCGTCCTCAAGGACCCCACCTACAGGGCCTACTTTGATGCCCTCGCGGCCAACAACACTACGAAGGCCAACGAAGAGTTCCGGGACTTCGTCCGCCAGCTCGTCTACGATAACCTCAAGGACAACTTCGAGAGGCGCTTCGAGGCCGCCAACGTCTCAAGTACAATCTATCTCCCCGAGGGCGGTCCCGTCAGGGTTCTCGACAACTGGTCCGCCAGGGTCACCTTCGTGCTGACCAACTTCCTGATAAGCACGGACGGGAAGGTTCTCCGGTGCCCGCTGACCGGCGACATGGACTTCGTTTTCAAGGGGCACGTCTTCCAGTACACCTGGAACAAGATGACGCTCATCCTTCCCGGGGACTACGAGCTCAAGAACCTCGCGCCCAAGCCGGACGACTTCTCGGACAACGTCGCCATCTGGACGAACGGCAGCTACATCCCGCTGATAGAGCTTTACACGCCGACCTACACCTTCCTGCGCTACATCAACTCGACTCACAAGAGCATAACCCTGAGCTACGATCCCGAGGAGGGTTACGTCCAGTTCAACGCGACCTTCGACAGGGTTCCCGAGTACAAATCCACGATCGAGTACCTCGTCAAGAGCTTCAGGGGCACCATGGACGTCGTCAGCATCGACACGGTTGAAAAGAACGGAACCCTGGTCGTCCTCGGTGTGGCAAAACCCGACTCGGCCTATCACGAGAGCTCGGACAAAAGGGTGTGGCGGGCCATGATAAAGCTCCCCGGCCACTTCGACGAGGTCGAGGTGACCACCGGCACCTACCAGCTCGCCCCGGACAACACCGTCATAATCACCATCACAGAGGACAAGCCGAGCAAACTCCCCTACATCGCGGGGGTGCTGGTCGTCTTGGCCATAGCGGCGGTCTTCCTCCTAAGAAGGCGCCGCGCACCTGCGGAGGAGACTGAAGAGCCAGGAGAGCGGGAGGGGCCTGGGGAAGGGGCCCCCGAAGAATCTCCTGAGCTAGAGGAAGATGCGGAGGAGGGTGAGTGAATGGACTTCTTCTTTTATCCCTCCAGTGTCGCCCTCTTCGGCTCCTTCAAGGAGGGGGCGATAGCCCACGAAATCCTCAGGAACATCGTCGAGGGGAACTTCGAGGGGAGGATAATCCCGGTCAACCCGAAGGGCGGAACGGTTGAGGTCGCTGGGAGAACCTTTGAGGTTAGGGTGAGGCTTGACGAGCCAGTTGACACTGCAATAATAGCGGTCCCGGCCAGGATTGTACCGGCTTTGATCGACGAGATAGGGCCGCTGGTCAAGGGGGCCGTCGTCATAAGCGCGGGCTTCTCGGAGGTCGGGAACGAGGAGCTCGAGCGCGAGCTGGTCGAGAAAGCCAAAAAGCACGGCGTTAGAATCATCGGCCCCAACTGCGCCGGAATCTTCGGCGTCCACGGGAGGTTCTTCGGCTCCTTCGAGGTTCGCGTAAAGCCCGGTGGATTGGCATTGATCAGCCAGAGCGGTGCCTTTGGTGGAGCCGCCTTGGCGATGGGCAACGACGAGGGTATTGGCTTTTCGGCCTTTGTTTCCTATGGAAACGCGGCGGATTTGAACGAGAGCGACTTCCTCGAGTACTTCGCGGACGACCCGAACACCAGGGCGATAGCCCTCTACATCGAGGGGGTGAAGGACGGGAGGCGCTTCATGAGAGCACTCCGCTACGCGTCGAGCAAAAAGCCCGTCATAATCCTCAAGGCAGGAAAGAGCGCGAGCGGTGCCAAAGCGGCCGCTTCCCACACCGGCTCGCTCGCGGGTTCCTACGAAATCTACCGCGCCGCCTTCAAGCAGGCGGGGGCGATTGAAGTCGGGGAGATGGAGGAGCTCTTCGATGCCGCCAAAGCCTTCGAGATGTACTCCAAAGCCGGAAAGAGGGTCGCGGTGATAACCAACTCCGGCGGGCCCGGCGTTCTCGCAACGGACAAGCTCGAAAAACTGGGCCTTGAGATGGCTAAGATGAGCGAGGAAACCGTTGCGGAACTCCGCTCCTTCCTCCCGCCCCAGTGCTCGGTCAAGAACCCCATCGACCTCATAGCCGATGCCGACTACGAGAGGTACAAGAGAACCATCGAGACCGTCTGCAGGGACGAGAACGTCGATTCGCTCCTCGTCATCTGCGTGCCGCCAATCTTCATCCCGAGCGAGGAGATAGCCAAAGCCATAATCGAGGCCGACTGCGACAAGCCGGTTATCGTCAACTTCATGGCGGGGGAGCTGGTCAGGGACGGCGTTGAAGTCCTCGAAAAAGGGGGAATCAAAAACTTCTCCACACCTGAACGTGCGGCGAGGGCATTGGCGTGGCTCAGCTTACGTTGGTAGTGGGCAATCTCTGCTTTTTGACGGTCGTGTGTCCCCTCGTGATTTTCTT
>JAMOTW010000159.1 GCA_027062125.1 Thermococcus sp. | reverse complement strand
GACGGGAGCCTCTGAGAACTCCTTTATCGCGTCGTAGGCCCTCGCGTGCGCCATCACCTGGTTGATTATGACGCTCTTCGCGGCTTTTGGGTTCAATATCCCCGGAGGCCAGCCGACGTAGGGAGCGAGGTAGCCGAGCTCGACCGTCACCATCGGTTCGTCGAAGGTCGCCCAGTAATCGACCAGGTCGGAGAACTTCCAGGCGGAATACGCCACGAACTTGACGAACTCGACTACGTTCTCCTCGTCCACCCAGCCCCTCGCTCTGGAGTTTTCAAAGCTCCCGCGCGTCCATAGCGGATCATGAACCCACAGCGGGAGCGTCTGGTGGTTGAGCGTGACGAAGGTCGAGAAGCCCATCTTCTTGAGGTTCTTCAGAACCGCCCGGTAGTGCTCCACCTCGTGGTGATTGGCGAGTTTATCGAGCTCTTCAAGCGTCTCCTCCGTTATCTTCACCCGCTTTATCAGGCCGTAGGAGTCCCTCTCGAAGTCGACCTCAACGCTCCTCGTCGGGCACGGGAAGAGTCTGCTCCACTCTATCGTCAGCTGGTATGCGTTCAGGCCGAGCTCCTTCGCAAGGCGGTGGTCAATCTCGTAGAGCTCGTAGTTGTTTATGCCCTCCTCGGGCAGGTCACCGCTCACGAGGTCGTTCTTTATGTTGAACGGGTCCCTGACCCAGGCCCACCAGTCCGTCCTGGCGTCGATGTTGCGCCTCAGCGGGTCGCCCATCTCGAACTGGAAGGCCGATTGAACCACTCCCCAGTGAAAGTTCCCCATGAGTTCCACCTGCGGATTTATAGATTTCATGGTTTTTATAATTTTCCACGCACTGCTCCAGACACCTGTGCACTCGATTTGCTGTTGTATATCCGACGTTAGATGAACGTTTATGTTCATTTAAACCCTCGCATGTTCACCAAAAAGCTTATATAGATTCGGCGAGTGTTATAAAATTGACATTATTTATAATGAGGTGGGAAACTATGAAAAAGTACCTCACCCTGGCCATCGTGGCTCTTCTGCTGGGGAGCCTTGGAGGCTTTGCTTCTGTCAGCGCCGAGGACTTTCCGAGGAGCGAAACCATATACACCGCCAACAGTGCCCCGCCAACCAGCGCCAACCCCTTCCAGGGAGGAAACATAATAGGAATCGACGGCCTCGTTTTCGAGCCCCTCTTCATGCTGAACTTCATGACGACGCAGCTGAAGCCCTGGCTCGCAGAGGAGGGCAAGTGGGTGGACAGCACCACCTACGAGGTCAAGCTCAGGGACGGTGTTAAGTGGCAGGACGGCCAGCCACTCACCGCGGAGGACGTCAAGTTCTCCTTCGAATACTACGAGAAGCTTGGCCTGAAGAAGTTCGAGAACCTCCAGGAGATTAAGGTCATCGACGACAGGACCGTTCAGTTCCGCTTCTCTGGACAGCCCAACGTCTGGGTCTGGACCCAGAACCTCTACACTGTCCTCATAATCCCCAAGCACGTCTTTGAGAGCCTCGACCCCGAGAAGGTAAAGACCATGACGTTCACCGGCGACGAGCAGAAGTACCTCGTCGGTTCCGGTGCCTACAAGCTCAAGGAAGTCGTCCAGCAGCAGAAGTCCATCCTCGAGAGGAACGAGGACTGGTGGGGAGCGAAGTACTTCGGCAAGCCGGCCGCCAAGTACATAATCCAGCTCTACATAAGCTCCAACGACCAGGCCGCCAACGCCTTCCTCAAGGGCGACCTCGACGTCGCGACCTACTACCTCGATATAGCACAGCTCAAGAACCAGAACCCGCACATCGTCAGCTGGCTCGACAAGGAGCCCTACTTCCCGCCGGTCGTCCCGGTGGTTCTCTACTTCAACACCCAGCGCGAGCCCATGAACATGCCCGCCTTCAGGAAGGCCATAGCGATGGCCATCAACCCGGAGCAGGTCGTTCAGCAGGGCCCGATAAGCGCCGTCCCAGACCAGACCCCGCTCGGCCCGATCATGGCCGGCTGGAAGGACAAGATCGGTGCCAAGGACCTCATCGACGAGTACGGCTGGAAGTACGGCGACCTCGAGGGGGCCATGCAGATACTCGACCAGCTCGGCATAAAGGACACCGACGGGGATGGCATAAGGGAGTACAACGGCAAGCCCCTCGAGCTCCACTTCGTCACCTGCGCCGGCTGTTCGGACTGGATACAGGCCGGAGAGATAATCGCCAACCAGCTCAAGCCCCTCGGGATAAAGGTCGTCATCGACAAGGGTGACTGGACCAACTTCTTCATGGCCAAGCTCAACAGCGGCGACTTCGATCTGGCACTCCACTGGGCAGGAACCTTCAAGCCCGACCCCTACAGCGTCTACTACAACCTCATGTACTACAACAACGAAACCGACAAGGGTGGGGCAAACTTCGGCAACTACCACAACGAGAGGGTCAACGAGCTCCTCCAGAAGCTCGCGGCTACTCCGAACGAGGACGAACAGGTTCAGTACCTCAAGGAGCTCACCCAGATATGGCTCGAAGACGTTCCGGCCGTTCCGGTCTACACCGGTACAGTCTTCTACGAGGCCAACACCGAGTACTGGACGAACTGGCCCAACGAGAAGAACCCCTATGGAGTCCCGATATTCTGGCCCGGCTTCGGAACCTGGGGTACCGCGCTGGCGATGCTCGGAGTCCAGCCCGCCAACGCCCCGACCAGCTCACCCACGGGCAGCCCGACGACCACCAGCGGCGGCGGTGGGAGCACCTGCGGTCCGGCCGTACTCGTTGGCCTTGCGTTGGTGCCGCTCCTCCTGTACAGGAGGAAACGCTAATTTTCTTTTCCACCCTTTTAGTTTTGGCTAACTCAGTCAAATGGAGGGAAAGCTATGGGGTTCAAGAAGTACCTTGCCCAAAAAACCACGGTTTACCTTATAACCTTCGTCTTTGCCGTCACCCTCAACTGGCTCCTCCCGAGGCTCATGCCGGGGAACCCGATAGAGGCCATGATAGAGTCCAACCTAAACCTCGCCCCGGGAGAGAAGGAGATTTTAATCAAGTTTTACGAGGACCTTTACGGCCTAAACGAACCCCTCTGGAGGCAGTTTGTCAACTTCTGGGTCAGGCTCTTCCACGGGGACCTCGGTTACAGCCTTCTCTACAAGGCCCCGGTGTGGGATTTAATCAGACACGCCCTTCCCTATGACATAATCATCCTCCTCCCTGCAATAGCCCTCAGCTGGATAGTTGGAAACTGGCTGGGCGCGATAGCGGGTAAGAATAGGAGGTACGACCGCTACATGATGCCCCTGTTCTACTTCCTCGCGAGCATGCCCTACTTCTGGTTCGCGATGCTCCTCGTTTACTTCATCGGCGTCAAGCTCGGCTGGCTCCCCTACCAGGGGGCCTACGACCCTGCCCTCGTTCCCGGCTTTAACTGGGAGTTCATAAAGAGCTTCATGGAGCACTGGATACTGCCCTTCCTCAGCCTCTTTGTTGTTATGATAGGGAGCTGGGCAATTGGAATGCGCAACATGATAATCTACGAGCTGGAAGCCGACTACGTCCGCTACCTTGAAGCCCTCGGTGCGAGCGAGAAGCTCATGACGAAGCACGCCTACAGGAACGCCATACTGCCCCAGGTGACGGGACTGGCGTTACAGCTCGGCCTCATGGTGGCCGGAGCGATAGCGACGGAGATAGTCTTCAACTATCCGGGAATAGGAATCCTCCTTATGAACGCCGCCCTCAGCCAGGACTACTTCCTGCTCCAGGGGGCCTTCCTAATGGTCGTCATCTCGGTTCTGGCTGCCAACTTCATCATCGACATAGTGTACGCCTTCATAGATCCTCGCGTCAGGGCCAGCTACACGGAGGGTTGAAAGATGGCCAGGGAGAGCAAACTCTACAAGTTCAGGCTCGCCATGAGGAACAACAAGTTCCGCTTCGGCTTTGGGTTACTGTTGTTCTTCATAATCTTCGCCATAATCGGACCGCTCTTCACACCCTTCGCGGGCGATGGCCTCTACTACGAGAAACTCCCGAACAGCAACATGAAGGTCGCCACCTACTCGACAAAAACGCTCCCGCCGATGAGCAGGGAGACCCTCGTCACCTACCTCGGCAACCACGTTGACGTCCTCCACATACTCGGAACCGACAAGCTCGGAAAGGACGTCTATGCGCAGCTCGTCTACGGTCTGAGGACGAGCCTCTGGATAGCGACGCTGGCGGCGATAATAGGGACAATACTCGGAATAACCATAGGCTTTGTTGCGGGCTACAAAGGCGGACTGACCGACGAGCTACTCATGATGTTCGTCAACATAATGCTGGTGATACCCTCGATAGTGCTCCTGATCCTCGTCGCGGCTTACCTCGAGGCCAGAAGCCCCGAGATTCAGGCCCTCATCATAGGCCTTACCGGATGGCCGTGGGTAGCGAGGGCCGTTCGCTCCCAAACCCTCTCTCTAAAGAACAGGGAGTTCGTCAACCTCGCGAGGCTCGCCGGCCTGGGCGACCTCAGGATAATCTTCGAGGAGATAATGCCCAACATGATATCCTACATCTTCATGGTCGGAATCCTCCAGTTCAGCGGCGCGATACTCTCCTCGGCGACCCTCGACTTCATCGGCCTCGGCCCAACGACGGCAGTATCGCTGGGAACGATACTACAGAAGGCGATAGCCCACAACGCCCTCCAGTTCGGCTGGTGGTGGTGGTTCATACCGCCCGGGCTGATCATAACCCTCATCATCACGGCGTTGTTCTTCATCAACCT
>JAMOTW010000158.1 GCA_027062125.1 Thermococcus sp. | reverse complement strand
ACCTGCTCCTCGGCATCGGGATGAGGTTCTTCGGGAGTGCCATGCTTCACACCTCCACCAGCTCAAACTTCTTAACGCGGAAGCCCTGTCCCCTCGTATGGGCCTTGCCGCAGACGGTGCACCTAAAGCGGAGGTCGAGCTTCTTGACCGGCTTCTCCCTTCCGGCCGGGTTCGGCCTCGGGAAACCGCGGTAACCCTTCATGATCCTGCGGAATCTCCTCTGACCCTGGCTGAGCTCGCTCCTCGGTCTCTTCTTGACCTTCTCGACCTTGTGGATGGTGTGCTTCTTACAGTAGGGGCAGTAAGTCCTTATCTGCTTCGGATACTTCATTCTCTCACCTCCAGAGAGAGGCCCGGTGGGTTCCTACTCGCCCCAGCCTCGGACACCCCCGAGCCGTGAGGCATGATAGTGCCTGCAGGCATCGGTAGGGATGAGGCTTTAAAAAAGTTTTTGCGCTTTGAACCAAAACCTTTAAAACACAAAATGTAACTAAAATGTCTTGGGGGTGGGAGCATGGAAAGGATGATAACCGCCGTTGAGGAGCTCAAGAGGATTGAGTCCCAGGCGGAAAAGGAGTATAGGAAGGTTCTCAAGAGGCTGAAAGACCCGGGGTACTCCGACCTCAGGAACCTGATACTCCGGCTGGCGATAGACACGGTCTTCCACCGGCACCTGATGGAGGCCCTCGAGAAGGCCTACCATGACGTTGCCAAGCTCGTGGAGGAGTATGGTGGAGAGGAAGGAGGGGAGGAGATAGCACTCATCCCGGGTGTCCCGACGATAGCGATGCCCCTTGGGTTCGGGAGGATAGGCGGCAGGGTTCCGCCGGAGGAGATAATAGAGGAGTACCTCAGGGACTTCCCGAGCGAGGTTGTCCTTCCAGAGGATGATGGAAAGGTGGGAGAACTCCTTAAAAGGTACCTTGAGCTGACGGAGGAAATGCTGGAGCTCTACGAGGAGCTCTCCAGGAGGGCCTTCCATCCCGTTGTCAGGGAGCTGGCGAGGGAGATAAAGAGAAACGAGGAGCAGCATGAGACGATACTCAGGAACCTCAAAAGGAAGTATGGTGCCGCTCACTCTGCCGGGGCATAGTAGCAGCGCTTGGGGGAGATTACCTTTCCCTCCTTCTTGAGCTTCCTGATGGCCTTGTCGACCTCCTTCTTATCGATTCCAGCCATCTCGGCAATCTCAGCGCTCTTGAGCGGCCTCCCGGCTTCCTTCAGGACCTTGAACACGAGTTCAACTTCGGCCATTTCCATCACCCATTTGGTTCGTTAAAGAAACTAAGAAAATTCGAACTTAAAAGATTATTGGTTTACTTAGAGCTGAAGAATAAAAGGCACCACGAACGGAACGAGGGCCGTCAGCACGAAGCCGTGGACGAAGGCTATGAGCGCGACCTCGCTTCCTCCAAACTTCGTCATTATCGGTAGCGTCGTGTCCATCGTGGTTGCGCCGCCCATGGGGACCGCCAGCTCCTTTCGCATCCGTCGGATGGCAACTGGATACAGCAGAACGGTGAATATCTCCCTGGTGAGGTTGGCAAGGAAGCCAAGGGTGCCGTAGACGGCTGAATACTGAGCTATCAGAGGTCCGGTAAGACTGTACCAGCCGCAACCGGCCGCAACTGCAAGCCCCCACCTGAGCTCTATCCCCAGGAGAAGGGAAGCGGCGAGGCCGCCCAGGAGTGAGCCCAGGAGCGTCCCCAGAGGCAGCTTTATGGCGAGCCTTCCGAGCTTCCTGATCCCCCCAGGCGAAAGCTCTGGCCGAGGTCGATTCCGATTATCAGTATCAGCAGGTAGAGCATGATTTCATAGAGGTTGCCGAATTCCGGGGCGTAGAAGTGGCCCGTGAGTATACCTGCACCCAGTGCGACCAGAACGTAGACCAGAAACCTCATTCCCTTCCCCCCACGAGGAGAGCGATTCCAACGCTCCCCGCGATGGTCAAGGCCGCGAATACCATGGACGAACTGAGGAGCCACAGGGCGTCTATCCTCACCTTCCCCGCCTCGACACCCATGAAGAATATCAGCAGGAGAAGCGCGGCACTCATCGGAAGGTCTACGTTGAGCTTTTTCCCTCGCTTTCTGAGAACGTACCCTATCAGAACGCCGGCAAGCAGGGGGATGAATATGTTCATGTAAAGACCTTCCTCTGAAGGTTAATAAACGTATCGAGGGGCTCGGAGGGTGTTCACGTCATCATTCGTGAGCGTTCAGTTTGCTTGCTAATCGTCATCGCCCGATATGATTTGGGGGCGTCCCTTTTTAAACCTGACCGGGGGTGGCGATGCCAAGGTTTTTATGATGGATCCCCATTCATTCAAACGGTGATTGATATGATCCGCGCATCCGAGAGGGCCATGGGTATTGAATACGCCATAAGGGACGTCGTTCTCCCCGCGAGGGAGCTCGAAAAGAAGGGGATAAAGGTCATCAGGCTCAACATAGGCGACCCCGGGAAGTACGACTTCCAGCCCCCAAAGCACATGAGGGAGGCTTACTGTAAGGCCATCCAAGAGGGGCACAACTACTACGGTCCCAGCGAGGGTCTTCCCGAGCTCAGGGAAGCCATCGTTCAGCGCGAGAGGAGAAAAAACGGCGTCGACATTACGCCGGACGACGTCCGCGTCACCGCCGCCGTCACCGAGGCCCTCCAGTTCATATTCGGAGCCCTGCTGAACCCCGGTGACAACATACTCGTCCCCAGCCCGAGCTACCCGCCTTACGTCGGCCTCGTCAAGTTCTACGGAGGCGTTCCGAACGAGTACCTCACAGTCGAGGAAAACGGCTGGCAGCCGGACATCGACGACATAAGGAAGAAGATAAACGAGAAGACGAAGGCCATAGCGGTCATAAACCCGAACAACCCGACGGGAGCGCTCTACGAGAAGAAGACCGTCAAGGAACTCCTCGACCTCGCCGGTGAGTACGACCTGCCGGTCATAAGCGACGAGATATACGACCTCATGACCTACGAGGGGAAGCACGTCTCACCCGGCTCGCTCACCAAGGACGTCCCCGTCATCGTCATGAACGGCCTCTCAAAGGTCTACTTCGCCACCGGCTGGCGTCTCGGTTACTTCTACTACGTCGACCCTGAGGACAAACTCGCCGAGGTCAGGGAGGCAATAGACAAGATGGCCAGGATAAGGATATGCCCGAGCACACCGGCCCAGTTCGCCGCCATAGCTGGCCTCACCGGCCCGATGGACTACCTCGAGGAATACATGGCCAAGCTCAAGGAGAGGAGGGACTACATCTACAAGCGCCTCAGCGAGATTCCGGGTATAAGCACCCAGAAGCCGCAGGGAGCGTTCTACATCTTCCCGAGGATAGAAGAGCGCTCCAAGTGGAAGAACGACAAGGAGTTCGTGCTCGACGCCCTCAACGAGGCCCACGTGCTCTTCGTCCACGGCTCGGGCTTCGGCTACGCCGGTGACTGGCACTTCAGGATAGTCTTCCTGCCGCCGGTTGAGATACTCGAGGAGGCCATGGACAACTTCGAGGCCTTCATGAAGAAGAGGCTCGCGGAGTGAGCTCCTGCCTTTTCTTTCCTATTGTGGTGGTCATTAAAGAGAGATCATCCGCCCGAGACCACCGGGATGACCTCAACGTAGTCGCCGTCCTTCACGTTCTCGTCCTCAAGGGCCACCCTGCCGTTGAGCTTCGCTATCGCGCTCTCCGTGTTGAAGCCGACCTCTCTGAGGACGTCCGCGACCTTCATGCCCTTCTCCCACTCCAGCTCCTTCTCTATGCCCCTGCCGAGGACCTTAACCCTTATCATGCTCACCACCGAAAGGCATATTTTCTCCGGGTTTATAAAGTGCACTGGCCGAGGATGAGCGGTTGGCCCGGCACCGAGGGATGAGGAGGGCCACCACATCTGAGGCCTCCAAAAAACTTAAAAACCCTCCCCGGCTCATATAAACTGGGCGTTGAAGTGCCGCGGTAGCCTAGCCTGGTAGGGCGCCGGCCTGCTAAGCCGGTGGGCGCTGCCCACAGGGGTTCAAATCCCCTCCGCGGCGCCAAATCTTCTTGGGTTCAAATGCCGGGATAGCCTAGAGGTGAGGCGGTGGACTGCAGATCCGCTTTACGGGGGTTCGAATCCCCCTCCCGGCTCCATAACAAACTTTTGCATGGCAAAAGTTTGATCAAAAGTGGTGATTCCTTTTGAAAAAGCGTGTTCTGGAGTGGATTTCTTCAAGAACCCCTTTTTGGGTGGAAAGGGTATTCATTCCGGAGGGGTTTTCAGGAGGGTTCAAGCGTTTTTGGCGCTCCTTTGGAGCGCGGTTCAAGTAGAACCCACGTGGAAAAAGCTTATTTTTGCTGACCCAACTGTCTAAGGGTCTGGATTGGGCTTGAAATCCCTTCTACAACGAAGTCTTGCCATGAATCACAAACTTTTGGTGAAGCTTTGCGCAAGCAAAGGTTGCTCGCAACAAACCATAAATACCTCCCCGCTTATACCTACCTTCGATGAGCGCCCCCGTCTTCAACTCGAAACTCTGTGCTATCTGCAAGGGCAGAAAGCTCCTCTGCGGAAGGCCGACCTGCCCAATCCTAGAAAGGTTTAGGGTAGCCCGAACTGTCGAACAGAAGCTCAACAAGCGCCACCTCTTTGGCTCCTCCCCACCGAGCATATTCGTCGGTGAGTACGGCTATCCCAAGGTTCGCATAGGGCCGCTCGTGCCCCCAATTGAGGGCAACACCAGCCACCTCGACAGCCCCATGAAGTGGGA
>JAMOTW010000157.1 GCA_027062125.1 Thermococcus sp. | reverse complement strand
TTGGCATCGATGGTAGTGAAGGGGTAATTGGCAATCTGGACGTCGATGAGGGTAGCGGCGGCAAAAAAGGTCGATTTTCCGACGTTTGGCTTTCCAACGACACCTATCTCCATACTCACCACCGGGCTAAATTCGTGGGAGGGTTTTAAGGGGTTGCGGTCGAGGAGGGAACTTAAGAACGAAAGATATTTATTTCGGACAATCGTATTAAGGTCGGTGGTTGAATGGGAAAGGCTCTCCCGGTTCTGCTGGTACTCATCCTCGTAGCTTCCACCAGCGGAGTAGGGGCCTTTGAGGTTGAGCTCGATGGTCTAATGGACGAATCCTATGTGGTCGACCTGATGGAAATAAACGGCACGATATACGCGCTTGCGGTGGCATCCAGCTCGGGTTACGCCTGCGATGGCTATGTAAGCCTCATCGTCATATCCGAGGATGGCAAACTTCAGAACTGGACGCTCCTGCCGAGCCTCAGCACCGACGTTGAGCTGTGGCCTTGGTTTGGGATGGAGAAAGTCAGGAGCACTCTCCTCCTTGCGGGTTCGGAATGTGACAGCATGAAACCGGAAATCGCTCAGTCGTGGCACGTCTTCGTAAACGGTTCCTTCGGATACCGGGGAACCGCCCACGCGGGACTGCTGGCAAGCCCCGTGGTGCTCAACGACACCGTTTACTCACTAGTCTTCCACCCGCTACTCGGCTCC
The DNA here is from genome assembly GCA_027062125.1 of Thermococcus sp. Taxonomy (GTDB): domain Archaea; phylum Methanobacteriota_B; class Thermococci; order Thermococcales; family Thermococcaceae; genus Thermococcus. The sequence continues at coordinate 4,075 of JAMOTW010000157.1, read as the reverse complement.
TCCCTCGTGATTCTGGGCACGGGACTTCCCAAGGAACTCATAGCTTTTCCCAATCTCACACTATCATCCCTTGCCACCGACGGCAGGCTCATATACGCCGGGGGTGTTGATCGAAACGGCTCCCCCATACTTCTCGAAGTGTCCCCTGAGGGATGTCCAGTAAGGGCCCTCCGCTTTCCCATCACCGCCACAGGGGACGTGGTTGTAAGGGTGGCCTATGTTGGAGAGCCCATCCTCCTGATTGGAATGTTAAACGGCACGTACGTGATCCAGCCCTGGGAAGGGAAGGCGGTCTTTTTTGAGGGGGTAAGTCTCTTCGATGCCGAAGCAAACGGCGATGACCTCCTGCTCGTCGGGGTTAAAGGCTCTAGGGGGGCCGTTGTGAAGGTCCATGGGAGCAAAGCACTCCTCTACACAGGGGGAAGGCCGCTGGTAACCATATCTGGGGATATTCTCGGCGGTGGCGGAAACGGAACCATGTACGTGGCCACTCTGGACAGCTTCCTGTCCCAATCGAGAGCCTCTGAGATTGGGGTTCTCAGTTTAAACGTGACCTCCGAGATTGTAACTCCCAAAACCCTGTGTGGACTCGGGAACATCGGGGTCGGGTTGCGTGGAAAGCTCAGGAGGGCGGAGGGCACCCTCGAGATATGGCCCAATCCCCTCGACGCCAATGTCTACATCAACGGGGAGCATGTGGGCAACGGTTCGGTGAGAGTCACCCTTCCCGCGGGCGTTTATAACCTCACTGCGATCGCGTACAACTGGCCCGCCTACCGCTATGAGGGGATGGTGAGGGTTGTCCCCGGAAAGACGATCTTCGTTGAGGCTCCACTTGAGTGGTACCGAGGATGGCTTCTTGTGAGCGGAACCCCTTACGCCACAGTCTACGTTGATGGAAAGGCCATGAAGAACATCCCCGCCAATTCAACGGCAAACATCACCGTGGATGCGGGCAACCACACGGTAAGGGTATGGCTTGACGGCTATCGGGATTTCGTAACGAACATCACCGTTGAGCCCTTTCACACGGTCCATCTAAACGTCACCCTCGAGCCCGTGGCTGTGCTGTACCTCATCTCAAACGTCCCGGGGACGAAGGTTTACATCAACGGCACCTACTACGGGGAGATAAGGAACAACGAGCTGAGGATTGAACTGCCGCCTGGAGAATACCTCCTAACGGCGGGAAGATGGGGATACCTCAACTACACCGAAAAGCTCAACCTAACGGCCCCGTCCATAACCCTGGGGGAAATACGCCTGAGGCCCGCCTTTGGTTTCCTCAACGTTACCAGCGATCCCCCAGGTGCGACCGTGATAGTCGATGGAAAGAACAGGGGTAAAACGCCTCTCTTCATAAGCATACTCCAGGGAACCCATGAGCTTGAAGTGATCAAAGAAGGCTATGAGGCTTACACCGCCAACGTCACAGTGTTGGCCGAAAGACAGAGGATAGTCAGGGTAAGCCTGAGACACAAATCCCTGATGCCCATAATCATTCCGGCGTTTGTCCTTGGAGCGGGCGTGGTTCTGCTGGCACTCTACATTACGAAAGGGAAGAGGAGGGGATAACCAAATACCCCCGAAAACTATAACTTATCCTTTTCTCTAACCTCCCAGGTGAACACCATGCACGTAACCGTCCTCATCGAGGACTATTCTGGATATGAAAGCCCCTTTTTGGCGCAGCATGGGGTTAGCTTCTTGATAGAAAAGAACGGGAAGAAAATCCTCTTCGACACCGGCCAGAGCGCCGAGCCGATTCTCCACAACATGAAGCTTTTGGGGATAGAGCCTTCCTCGGTAGACTACGTCTTCCTTAGCCACTGCCACTACGACCACACGGGCGGCCTTCTTGGGATTCTCAAGGCGGTCGGGAGGAGGATCCCCATCATAGCACACCCCGAGATATTCAGGGAGCACTTCGTCACGAAGCCCTACCTCAGGAGCGTCGGAATGCCCTTCAGGAGGGCGGAGATCGAGGAGCTGGCCGACCTCTATCTCACGCCGAAGCCACTGGAGATACTGGACGGAGTGCGCTCGACAGGTGAGGTGAGGAACCGCGAGGAGTTCGAGAGAGGGCACCTTAAGGTGTACACGATACGGAACGGGCAGATTCAGGAGGACAACATAATGGACGACATGAGTCTCGTCGTGGAGAGCTCCGATGGACTGATCATCGTCAGCGGCTGCAGCCACGCCGGCATAGTGGGCATAGTGAAGCACGCGATAAGGCTGACCGGTGAGAAGCGCGTCCGCGCGGTCATAGGCGGCTTCCACCTCATTGACGCGAGCGAGGAGCGCATCGAGAGGACAGTGAGGGAGTTCTTGGAGCTCGGGGTCGAGGAGGTCTACAGCGGGCACTGTACTGGATTGAAGGCCGAAGCCGCTTTCCTCCGGGCCTACGGCGACAGGTTCCACAAGCTCCACTCGGGGATGGTGATTGATTTCCCTGACTGAGGTGATCGAATGGATGAAGAATCCAAAGAGAAGCCGCGGATAACGGTGATAGCCTACTCAAAGGATGACTTCATGAGCAGGAAGCTCTCCGATATCCGGGAAGTTCTTGGAATAGATGGCTACGACGTCGTCTGGGTGAACGTGGACAGTGTCTCCCTCGTCCCGGAGCTCAAGGAAGTCCTCGGCATCCACGATGTTTTCGTGAGGGACTTCAAGAAGGGCGCCGGGAGGCCACGGGTGATGGTGTTCCCCGACCACCTCTTCGTCCTGCTCCACCAGATATACGAGACAGGGGGAGGACTAAAAAGGGAGCGCATAGGCCTTTTCCTCAAGGGTAACCTGCTCGTCACGGTTCAGGAGATCTCTGGCGACGTTTTCGACCCCATAAGGGAGAGCATCCGTAAGGGAGAGGGGCTCTTCCGCGAACGCGGGGCTGACTACCTCCTCTTCGCCCTCCTCGAGGCGATAGTCGAGAACTACGTTCCGATAATAGAGCGCATAAGCTCCAGGATGGAGGAGCTTGAGGCGAGGATACTGAGCAGGGGCGATGAAACCGTTCTGCACAGAATACACGGCATAAGGCGGGAGATACTCTTCATGCGCCGCACGGTCTTTCCACTCCTCGAGGCCTTCAGGAAGCTCGAGCTGGAGGGAGGAAGGTTCTTCAAGGAGGAAACCCGCCCCTGCATCGAGGAGCTCCACGACCACGTGATGGAAGTCCTCGAAATCCTCGAGGGACAGCGCGAACTCGCCAACAGCCTTGTCGAGCTTTACTACTCGACCATCTCGATGAAGACCAACGACATAATCAGAATCCTCACCGTGGTCTCGACGATATTCATCCCGCTGACCTTCATAACCGGCCTCTACGGAATGAACTTCCGATACATGCCCGAGCTTTACTGGAGATACGGCTATCCCTTCGTGCTCCTGCTGATGCTCGCCATAGCCCTCGGGATGCTCCTCTACTTCAGGAAGAAGAGGTGGATTTAGAGCTCCTCAAGGCCGAGGGCGAGCTTTACTGCCTTTTCGGCTATCACGTCGAGGGGGTCGATCAGGGGCACCTTCAGGTCTCCGGGTCTCAGTGCAACGCTGACCTCGGTGCAGCCGGCTATTATTCCATCGGAGCGCTTTTCCAGCTTCCTTGCGACTTCGAGGAGAAGATTCCTTCCCAGTTCAAGGTTTCCGGCCTTGACCCCCGCGTAGATGGCATGCATCACTTTCTCCTGGTCGGCCTTGCTCGGCACCGCTATGCCAACGCCGTACTTGAGGAGCGCCCTGTGGTAGACCAGCCCCTTGATGGTTCCATCCGTCGCGAGAAGCCCGACCTTCTGCAAGCCCATCTCCCGGATCACCCTGGCGGTCTCCTCGATCATGCTGACGAGGGGAATGCTTATCGCCTTTTGAATGGTCTCCGCGAAGAAATGGGCGGTATTGCAGGGCATTATTATAAAATCGGCCCCCCAGCTTTCGAGCTTTCTAGCCCCCGCTACCAGGGCAGGCCTTGGATCCTCACCGTTCCCCAGGATGAAGGCAGTTCTGTCGGGAATCTTGGGGTCGTTGTAGATGATTATCCTTGGGTGGTCCTGGTCCCTCTTTGCCGGGGTTACCT
>JAMOTW010000156.1 GCA_027062125.1 Thermococcus sp. | reverse complement strand
ATGTTCATAGCGAGGATATTCGTCATCCTCGGCTTCAGCAACATGCCGGAGGAGCTGGAGGAAAAGCCCCAGATTCCGCTCGATTCTCCAATAGCGTGACCCCTTTCCCTTTTAAAAAAGAGGGGTCAGAGGAGCCTGTCGAGGATTACTGCCGTCAAGGCCCCCACCGCCATTCCAGACTCAAGGATGCTGGCAATGAGCTCCGGGAAGTGGGCCAGGAACTCCGGCGGAAGCTGGGGCGCGCCGAGGCCCGCTATCAGCGCCGCAGCTAAGATGAGCATGTTCCTGTCGGTGAACTCGACCTTCTCCTTTATCAGCCTCAGCCCGGTGACGCTTATCATGCCGTAGAGGGCAAGCGTCAGCCCCCCGAGGACGGGAGCCGGCATCGAGGCGAGTATCCCCGCGAACTTTGGCAGGAGGGAGAGGAATATCAGTATCACTGCGCCCACCTGCACCACGTGCCTGCTACCCACTTTGGTGAGGGCGACGACGCCTATGTTCTCGGAGTAGCTCGTCGTCCCGCAGGCGCCTAAAAAGCCCGCTATCGAGCACGCCAGCCCCTCACTTCCTATGCCCCTCGTTATGTGCTTCCCAGTTATTTCGGAGCCAGTCACGGTCGCTATGGCGTGGTAGTCCCCGACGCTCTCTATTATGCTCACCATGAAGGCGAAGAGCAGGAGCACTATCGCAGTGCTGTCAAAGACCGGTGTTCCCCACGGGAACGGTTTTGGAACGCTAAGAACCGGAAGGGTCTTCACGAGCCCGAAGTCGGTGAGGCCGAGGGGAACGCTCACAAGGTAACCAACCGCAGCACCCACAACGACAGGCATTGCCTTAAGGCTTCCCCTCGCCCTGAGCGCCACGAGGACCGTCGTCAGGAAGGTCACCAGAGCCACGGCACTGGCCCTGAGCAGTGTTCCTCCCGATGGGTCCGCGTAGAAGTTGAAGAAGTTCTTTATCGCAACGTCTGCGAGACTGAATCCGATTAAGGTTATCGTCACACCCGTGACCAGCGGGGTGAAGAGCCTCCTGACCTTCCCTATTATTCCGAGCCAGCCTATCGCGGCCTCGATGAGTCCTCCAACGATCAGCGCGCCCTGCACCGCGGCCATTCCGAGGCTTGAGCCAATAGCTATAAGGCCCGGGATGAAGGCGAAGCTCGACCCCTGCACTATCGGATAGCGGGAGCCTATCGTCGTCTGGAGCAGCGTCGCGATGCCCATCGCCAGCAGAACCGCCTGTATCATGAGGGCAATCTGGTCGCCGCCCAGTCCTATGGCACCGCCGACGACAAGAGGAACTGTGACGGTTGCCCCGAACATTGCCAGAACGTGCTGAAGGCCAAAAACCAAAGCCTTCGCGGGCTCAACCTTCTCCTCAATCCCAACCTTTAGAACCGGTTTCTCTGCGATTTCCACCTTTTCCATTAAAGCCCGCTCAACCTGTGTAGGAGTTTGTTTAAAAAGTTTTCGGAAAGGAGCAAAATTAACAGAAAAATGTCAAAGGTGGGGACTCACCAGCCCTGAACCTTTGTCAGAACGCCGTCGGGCACCTTCCCCTCCTCGACGTCCGCTATGGCCCGCTCCAGCCTGTTGAGGCCCTCCTCCAGGAGCTCCTCCTCTATCGTAAGGGGCGGCTGAATCCTCAGCACGTTGCCCTGGAGGAACGCGAGAACTAAACCCAGCTCGTAGGCGCGCCAGACGACCTTCCTGGCCTCCTCGTAGGCCCTCTCCTTGGTCTCCCGGTTTTTCACGAGGTCAACGCCGAGCATAAGCCCCAAACCACGAACGTCGCCGATGAGCTCGTGCTCCTCCTTCATCTTCTCGAGCCGCTTTTTCGCATGTTTCCCGAGCTTCTCGGCCCGCTTTAAGAGCTCCCTCTCCTCTATCTCCTCGATAACCGCCAAAGCCGCCCTGCTGGCGACGGGGTTTCCACTCAGGGTGAAGGTGTGCCCCAGCGGCGGGAGGGAGTCCATAACCTCGGAGCGCCCTATTATCGCGCTTATCGGAAGGCCCCCGCCGAGGGGCTTCGCAAGGGTTATTATGTCCGGCTCAACCCCGAAGTGCTCTATCGCGAACCACCTTCCGGTTCTTCCCATTCCGCTCTGAACCTCGTCGACAGCTAAGAGGATGCCGTGTTCATCGAGGATTCTCTTCACCTTTTTGAAATAACCCTCCGGTGGAACGACCATCCCGGCATCGCCCTGTATCGGCTCGGCGAAGAGTGCGGCGGTACCCTCCGCGTAAACCTCCCCCTCGAACTTCTCCTTGAGGTAGGAGACGCACTCCATCTTACAGTTCCCCGGCTCCTTCCCGAAGGGACAGCGGTAGCAGTTGGGGTACGGGATGTAGTGGACACCGCTCAGCTCACCGACTATTGAGCGAACCTCAAAGTCGAGACCCGTTATACTCATCGCCCCGTAGGTTGCCCCATAGTAGCTCCTAAGGTAGCTCAATATCGTCCTCCTCTTGGTATAGGCCCTCGCGAACTTTATTGCACCGTCGTTGGCATCGCTCCCGGTCATTCCGAAGCTGACCTTCGGGTTTTCAATCGGCGCTATCTCGGCGAGCTTCTCAGCCAGGAGGAGCGGCTCAACCGGGAAGCCGTAGATGAACGTGAAGTGGACCAGCCTCTCCGCCTGCTCCCTTATCGCGTTCACAACCCTGGGATTGTTGTGCCCAACGTTCTGAACGGCGGCATCGCTCAGGAAGTCTATGTACTCCCTGCCCTCGATGTCCCAGACGAGGGCGTTCTCGGCCCTAACACCAACTATGGGGGCGTAGGTAACCCTCGAGGACCTGGGGAAAACGCGGGAGTACCTCTCAACGACCTCTTCCCTGCTCCGTGGGTGCTCCATGCTCTCACCTTACCGCTATACGCGTTTGGAATTAATAGCAATTTCGCTCAAATTTTGCTAATTCCTTGGAAATATTTAAAAGCATAACCACAAATTGGCAAAAATAGGTGAGGAACAATGCGGGATAATGAGAATCTTGACGAGCTGGACAGGATGATACTCCACATCCTCCAGGAGGACGGGAGGGCCAGCTACTCGGAGATAGCGAGACGTCTCAAGGTTCCGGAATCGACGGTCAGGCTGCGCGTGAAGAAACTCATCGAGAAGGGCGTCATCAGGAAGTTCGCGGCGCTGATAAACCCCTTCAAGGCGGGCTACTCGATCGTTGCTTTCATAGCAGTTGATGTTGAGCCAAGCAGGGTGAAGAAAGCGGCCGAAGAGCTGAGCAAGCTCCTGGAGGTGGACGTTCTCGGCATAGCAACCGGGGCCCACGATATACTCATGCAGGTGACCGTCAAAGACCTTCAGGAGCTGGAGAGCTTCCTCATAGAGAAGCTCGGAAGGATAGAGGGGATAAGGAGCACAGAAACTTCCATCCTGACGAGCGTCCGCAAGTGGGGCTACGCGAGAGTGTTCTGAGGTCCCTTCCCCCGTTTTTGGACTCCCTAAGGCTTCTCGGGCCGGCTAAGAGAAGGTTTAATACCTTTCGACACATATTTTAGCACGGTGATCAACGTGAAAAGAGCGCTCGTCACTTTAACCCCACCCGAGAGCAAAAGGCTCATCGCAAAGGCCGTCGTTGCCATGCCCGAAGTTCAGCACGCCCTCAAACATGGCTTCGTTTACATCGCCACCGGCACAACAGCCGCATATGTGGCCGAGGAGATACTCGGGGAGAAGATAGAGAAAGAGAAGTGGACCGTCGGCGTTATAAGCAAAGGACGGACGTGTGTCACACCCAAACAGACGTGGCCGAAGCACCTCGTCCTTTACAAGGGAGAGCCCTTCGACGACCCGCTCGAGGCCCTCAAGAGGATGGGGCCGAAGGACGTCTTTATCAAGGGTGCCAACGCTATAGACATCAACTGGAACGTGGCAGTTTTTGCAGCGGCTCCCGACGGCGGGACGATAGGCAAGACCTTCGGCTGGACGATAACGAAGGGTGTCTTCACGATAACGCCGGTGAGCCTTGAGAAGTTCGTGCCGACGCCGGTCGAGGAGAGCGCCAAGCTCACGGGCATCTACTCATTCGACTGGGGAACCGGGCTTTATTCCGCACTCGTGCCGATACCGCACTCCCACCCCGTTACGGAGGTTGAGGCCTACAGGATTCTGGCTGACGTGGAGGCGATTCCGATAGCGGCGGGTGGAGCCGGCGGAGCTGAAGGAAGCGTCACCCTTGTCTTGGAAGGCGACGACGAGGCAATGGAAAGAGCGAAGGAGATAACTAAGGCCATCAAGGGCGAGCCATACCT
>JAMOTW010000155.1 GCA_027062125.1 Thermococcus sp. | reverse complement strand
TCAGGTCAACCTCAATGTTGTTCAGGACCGCGTAGAGGACAATCTCCTTCTCGGGAATCTCGCGGAGGGGCTTTATCCTCGGGACGAGCTCGGGGTGGATTTCCTCGTAGTAGGGGCCTGTCCTGCCGAGGCGCGCTATGTCGCCCCTCATTATGTTCATGACGAACATCTGAACCTCGTCGTCGAGGTTGTGGCCGACCGCCAGTTTGTCCGCCCCGACGTCCTTGGCAGCGTAGTTGAGGAGCCAGCGCCTCCAGACGCCGCAGTAGGAGCACGCTCCAACGCGCTCGCCCTTTTCAAAGCTCCCCATTATTTCAACCGTTTCGTCGAGGGTGAAGCCGATGTATTCCTTGAAGGAATAAATCCGGTGCTCTATACCCAGCTTCTCGGCGTTCCTCTTCGCTATCTCGACGCTCGGGGGTCTGTACCCCGCTATCCCCTCGTCAATCGTTATCGCGACCAGCTCGAAGGGGAACTTCTCGCGGAGCTTCGCCAGGAGGTGCATGAGAACGACGCTGTCCTTTCCGCCGCTCACACCAACGGCTATCCTCTCACCCTTCTCTATGAGGCGGTACTTTTTGACGGTCTCCTTGAACTTCTTCTCCACCATCTCGTTGAAGTGACGCTTGCAGTAGTACCTCCCCGTGTAGCGCGCGTGATAGACGGCTGGATTGTTGCACTTAGAGCACTTTGGCATGGGTGCCGATTGGGGAAGAGACTTAAAAACCTTGGCGGTACCAATATACTGGGGAAAAGAATGAAGTGGAAGGTCATTCCCACGGGTATAGAGGAACTCGACTCGATGCTCGGCGGCGGAATCCTCGACGACAGCATCGTCCTCATAACCTACGACACCAATTCCTTCGGCTGGGTTCTCGCCATTGAGATATTCCGCTCCTTCCTCAACAGGAACGGCTTCGGTGTGGTCACCAACTACTCCCTCCCGTACAGCCTCCTCTCCAAGTACGCCGGGACTGTGGGGTTCGACATTGAGCGCGCCGGGCGCGAGAACGAGCTGGCGATAATAGACATATTCGGGGCCGTGAACGGCGTGAAGCTCGACTATCCTTACCTCTACTACCCTCCCCACATAGACGCGAGCACCTTCCTCCCCAAAATCGTCGAGGTCTACTACGAGATACTCAAGAAGGCCGGTAACCGGAAGCCCATCGGGTTAACGATAGGTATGGATGGCTTCGCCCACATATTCGACGAGGAGACCGTCATCAAGCTCCTCCGCAGGAACATGGTTCTAAAGGAGAAGGCGAAGTTCTCGGAGAACCGCGAGAGGCCTATAACCGTGATGCTCATGAACAGGGACAGGGTGTCCAGGTCCTTCATCTCGTGGGTGTCCCACTACTCCGAGCACATCATAGACTTCGAGCCCATCCCCAGGCCTGGAATCGAGAGGATCATCATCAGGAAGTCCCTCCTCCCCGAGTTCGAGCCCTCCGAGGCGGAGTTCCTCTACTCGAGGGGCAAAATGAGGATAAGAAACGTGGAAAAAGTTTGAAGTCAGCCCGCGAGGTTCATTATCGCGGGTATGATGTTCAGGGCCAGCAGGAAGAGGCCGACCCCTATCGTGAAGTATCTCACCGGCTTCGCTATTCCCTCAGGCAGGTAGCGCTTGAAGACATCGTCGAGCATCCTTCCTCCGTCCAGCGGGACGAGCGGGAAGAGGTTCATAAGCCCGATGCCTATGTTGAGCACGTATATCCAGTAGAACGCGAAGAACAGCGGGAGTATCAGCCAGTCGAGGCCCACCTTGGACGTCACGTTCTGAGCTGGGTAGATGCCTATGTAGCCCTTCTCGGGATCCTCAGGATGAGCGCCGAGTTTGAGGTTGACGCTGAGTTCTTTTCCGTCCCTCAGCACGGTGAGCGTCACCACCTGGCCCGGCTTCGTCTTGTTCATGAAGTCTATGAACTCGTCTATTTTCTGGATCTGAACCCCGTCCATTGCCGTTATCACGTCCCCCTTTTGCAGGAGGCCGTAGGCGGGCCCGTCCTCAAGAACCCCGGAGACCAGGATTCCTGAGGGCTGGAGGATGGGTGAGATGGCGAGGTTGATTATCAGAACTGCTATGAAGGCCGTCGCCACGTTGGCCAGAGAACCTGCCCCGTAAACGCGGAGCCTGGCGCGAAGCGGAGCCTTCTCGAGCTCCTCCTCATCCGGCTCGACGAAGGCGCCGGGTATAACCGCCAGCAGAACCAGTCCGACGGATTTCAGCGGCAGCCCCTCTGCCCTCGCGACGATGCCGTGGCTGAGCTCGTGGACGATCATGACGACTGCGAGCCCTATCAGGCCGTACCAGAGGGGTATCGTCAGGCCGGGGATGACGAGCTGGACTCCCCCACCCTGACCCCCCTGCCGGAGGGTCTGCATCGCCGTTTTCAGGAGGGCATAGAAGACGTAGGCCATGCCCATAAAGCCGAGGGCTATTCCGACGTCGGCGTAGACCCTCCACAGCCTGCGGTTCTTCCGGGCGATTCCGTCTATGAATCCGAGAAGTCTTTTCGTTCTCCACATGGCTATGAACATATCAACCGTGAGGCCCTCTTCCTTTTCCTCTCTCCTGCCGAAGAGGGCATATAGGATGATCCAGAATGCAATGATTCCGGCGATGACTGCGATGAGGATGGTGTTCATTTGGGTCACCTATTGAACTTTCAGACCTCGATTTAAAAAGTAATCGGGCTCACAGCCGGCCGATGAATTTGAGGATGTATATCTTAGTCCTCACGTCGAGGATGGACCCTATGGTGTCAACAATGTTCCCCCTCATCGTCGGGTTGAGGCGGAACGCCCTCAGGATCTCCGCTGCACCGCTTCTATCTCCTCCAAAGAGCTTGAGAATCCCTATCTGGAGGAGGTGGTAGCTCAGAACCCTGGGGTCGTGTCTTATGTCCCCGTGCTCCTCTATCATTCTGTACCTCCCGGCGAGGTACTTGGCGAAGGAGAACTGGCCGGAGTGGATAGAGTAGTCAACCAGCGGCTCGTCTATCGCTCCGAAGCGACATATCTTTGACATCCTCAGCCACATGTCCCAGTCCTCGCAGGTTGGGAAGCTCTCCCTGAACAGTCCGGCCCTCCTGAAGCACTCGCGCTTCACCATTATCGTGGACGTTCCGGTTATGTTGTCCTTGAGCATATGTTTGTAGACGCTCCCAGCGGCCTTTGGATGCTTTATTCCGAGGACTTTATTCCGTTCAAGATAGTAATATGTAAAAGCCGTGTATATGAGGCCATATTCCTTTGGAAGCTCCTTAAAGAGCTCCAGCTGTCTCTCCAGCTTGTTCTCCCGCCAGCGGTCGTCATCGTCGAGGAACGCGATGAACTCACCCCTGGCCTTCAGGACGCCGAGGTTCCGGGCGTTCGCTATACCCTTTCCCCGCTGGGGAATGTATCTGACCCTTCCGTCCCCGTACGAGTGCACGAGTTCCCTCGTTGAATTGCTTTGCGCACCGTCGATTATGAGAACCTCGAAGTCGTCGAAGCTCTGATTTAATACGCTCTCTATGGCCCTCCCGAGGAGTGCGTCCCTGTTGTACGTGGGTATTATGACCGAAACAGCCGGCCTCACCCGGTCACCCTCCCTCCAGTGAAGAGGCTGAGATGCCTGAGTATCAGCTTCCTCGCCTTCCTCTCGAACTCCCCGTCACCTGATTCGACCCCCTCGAGCTTCCAGTCGTCGACGTTGAAGACCGCGGTGCCTTCTTTGTGATAGAGCTTTATTCTGTACTTCTCGAGCTCCTTCACGGCCTCCAGCTTCTCCTCCGGCAGGTTGGGGTAGGGGTAGTGGGTTCCGAAGCTCTCCGCCAGGGCGTAATCCGTGGCCAGCTCGAAGTCCTTCCCCTCGACCTGGCTCATGACGAAGGGCTTTACCCTCGCGAGGCTCACATAGCCCTCAACCTCGCCAATCTCTCGCGGGGCCCTTATAAGGAGGGGCACCCTGATAAGCTCGTCGTCCAGGAAGACCCCGTGCCCGAGCCTGTTGTCCTCCCCGAGGAGCTGCCCGTGGTCGCTCGTGACGATAATGACCGAGTTCTCCGTTAGCTTCCTGTCCTCCAGGGTCTCCATGATGTCCCTGATTCTCTTCTCCAGGTACCTCACCTGTCTGGGATAGCCCTTCCCCCACTTCTCCACAAGCTCCGGCTCCTCTCCAAGGAGCCTGCTGACGACGGGGGCGTCTGTGAAGCCCTCAAAGAGCGAATACGGCTCGTGAACCTCCATCAGGTTGATGAAGATGTAAGCGGGCCGCCTGAACTCCATCTCGGAGAGGAGCTTTATTGTAACCTTCGCGCCCTTGTCCTTGGGCCAGCCCTCGCCGTACCTGCCCAGGATTCTCAGGAGCACCTTGAAGGGCAGGGTGAACTTGCCCTCCCGCAGGAGCGCCCACGTCAGCTCAAGGGCGTTGCCGGGCTCGTGCTTCCTGAGCACCTCGTTCAGCTCCTCCCGGTCTCTGTCCTCGATGAGCGGCTTGAGGGTGTCCCTGAACTCGTCGAAGGACTTTATGCCGAAGTCCGGGCCGATGAAGAAGTTGGCGGTGAACAGGTATGTCGAGTACCCGAGGGATGCCAGAACCTCGTGGAGGTACGTCCCGTCCTCCCGGAACCTCACGTCGGGTACCTTCCTCTTCCTGCCCTCATGAACCCCGTGGTAGAGGGGGTAGAGCCCGGTGAACATTGAGGCGTGGCTCGGTATCGTCCAGGGGGACGTTGTTATCGCGTTTTCGATGCTCGTGAACCCGAAGTCGCCCGTGAGGAGTCTCTCTATGCCCCTAGAGTGGTCCTTCCTCAGGGTGTCGAGGACGATGAGTATCACGTTGG
>JAMOTW010000154.1 GCA_027062125.1 Thermococcus sp. | reverse complement strand
CCAATATCATGAAGTTGTTATTTCGTACGTAAACTACAACCCTCCTGGGAATGACTTGGAGGGTGAGGGCGAGTACGTTGTCATAGAAAACATCGGGATAAGCGATGTGGATATGACGGGATGGCAGTTGAGAGATGCGGCGGATCATACGTACACCTTCCCAAACGGTTTTGTACTGAAGGCTGGAGCGGAAGTCAGAGTCCATACCGGGTCTGGAACCGATACAGAGACGGACCTCTACTGGGGGAGGAGGCAGGCCGTATGGAACAACAACGGGGATACTGCCTATCTCTATGATGCAGAGGGCAACCTCGTTGATAAGTGCAGCTGGACCGGGAAGGAAGGTGGCTCCGTAAGTTGCCATTGATAACAAACTTTTTAAATCCCTCCTCAATTCCCTACGCGAAGGGGCGGCTGGCGGGAGCTGGCCGTCACCGGGAGGTGTATGGTATGGCAAGGATACACGCGAGAAAGAGGGGTAAATCAGGTTCTAAGAGGCCACCGAGGACCGCTCCGCCGACCTGGGTTGAGTACACGGCGGAGGAGGTCGAGGGGCTTGTTATCAAGCTCAGGAAGGAAGGCTACAGCGCGGCCATGATAGGGACGATCCTCAGGGACCAGTACGGAATCCCGAGCGTCAAGCTCATCACGGGCAAGAAGATAACCAAGATCCTCGAGGAGAACGGCCTCGCGCCGCAGATCCCGGAGGACCTCATGGCCCTCATCAGGAAGGCCGTCAAGCTCAGGAAGCACCTCGAGATGCACCCGAAGGACAAGCACTCAAGGCGCGGCCTCCAGCTCACCGAGAGCAAGATCAGGCGCCTCGTCAAGTACTACCGCAGGACCGGCAAGCTTCCGGCCAAGTGGCGCTACGATCCGGAGCAGGCCAAGCTCCTGGTCCGCTGATCCCTTTCCTTCTTCTTGAACCTGCGGTGATGCCCCGTGGATAAAGGAGCGTTTTTGGAGCGGGCCAGGGAAGGGGCCGAGCTTATCAAGATGCACATCGAGTTAGGCCACACCATAAGGCTCGTCTCCCACCGCGACGCCGACGGCATTACCGCTGGGGCCGTTCTGGCTAAGGCCGTCATCAGGGAGGGCGGAAAGTTTCAGCTCAGCATCGTCAAGCAGCTCAGCGAGGATATTATAAAGGAACTCGCCGCGGAGAAGCACAGGATATACGTCTTCAGCGACCTCGGGAGCGGCTCAATGGAACTCATAGAAAAGTACCTCGGCGACTCGACTGTTGTCGTCGCCGACCACCATCCGCCCGAGAAGGAGGGCTTTTCGAACGATTCCCACATCCTCGTTAACCCCGTGCCCTTTGGAGCAAACAGCGTCCGCGATCTGAGCGGCTCCGGCGTCGCATACTTCGTTGCCAGGGAGATGAACGAGAAGAACAAAGACCTGGCCTACATCGCCATAGTTGGCGCAGTCGGGGATATGCAGGAGATAGACGGTACCTTCCACGGGATGAATCTCGACATCATCGAGGACGGCAAAGAGCTCGGAATCCTTGAGGTCAGGAAGGAGCTCCGCCTCTTCGGCAGGGAGAGCAGGCCGCTCTACCAGATGCTCGCCTACTCCACCCACCCGGAGCTCCCGGAGATAACGGGGGACGAACGGAAGGCAATAGAGTGGCTCCGCGCCAAGGGCTTTGACCCGGACATGAAGTACTGGCAGCTCCGCGAGGAGGAGAAGAGGAAGCTCCACGATGCGCTGGTGATACACCTCATAAAGCACGGCGCCCCGAAGGAGGCCATAGACCGACTGATCGGCGATGTCGTCATAAGCCCGCTCTATCCCGAGGGCGACCCGAGGCACGAGGCGAGGGAGTTTGCCACATTGCTAAACGCCACCGGAAGGCTGAACGCCGGGACGCTTGGCGTCGCCATCTGCCTCGGGGACGAGGATGCCTACAGGCGCGCCAGGAAGATGCTCGACGACTACAAGAGGGAGCAGATCGAGGCCAGGAAGTTCATAGTCCAGAACTGGAGCATGGCGGATGAAGGGGAACACGCCTACGTGTTCTACGCTGGAAAGAACATCAGGGACACGCTCGTGGGTATAGCGGCCAACATAGCGATAAACGCCGGCCTCGCCAACCCTGAGAAGCCGGTGGTCGTTCTCGCGGACAGTGACGAGGACGAGAACCTCGTTAAGGGCTCCGCGAGGACGACGGAGAAGGCCCTTGAGAAGGGCTACCACCTCGGCGAGGCCCTCAGGGAGGTTGCGGAGAGGCTCGGTGGGGAAGGCGGCGGACACGCTATAGCGGCGGGCATCAGGTTCCCCAAGGACAGGATAGACGAGTTCATCAGGCTCTTCAACGAGGCGCTTGGAAAGCAGGTGGAGGGAAGGGGCAGTGAGGATTGAGGCGAGGGCCGAGATAGTCTGGCACTACGGCGATCCAAGGAGGGCCGAGGCCATTGCCCGGTCCCTCGAGGTGGACAACGCCAGCCTTCCGGACGGCCTAAAGAAAAGTTTAAATGTGGTGTCCCTATCGGAGAATGGGGACGTCATAACAAAGGTTAAATACTCGGGTGAGATTGAAACACTCATCAAAGCGCTGGACGATTTGGTGTTTTCAATCAAAATCGCCGAAGATGTTACCGAAAAGGTGTGAAGTGGAGGTGTGAAGATGGCGAAAGGTAACCCAAGGAAGAGGGCTGCTGCTACCAAGGATAAGTGGAAGAGCAAGGAATGGTATATCGTTTACGCTCCGGACTTCTTCGGAAGCAAGGAGATAGGCCTCACCCCGGCTGACGACCCGGAGAAGGTCATCGGCCGCGTCATAGAGACCACCCTCAAGGACCTCACCGGCGACTTCACCAAGGGCCAGGTCAAGCTCTACTTCCAGATCTACGACGTCAAGGGCCAGAACGCCTACACCAAGTTCAAGGGCCACACCCTCGCGAGGAGCTACATAAGGAGCCTCGTCAGGAGGAGGACGACGAGGGTTGACGGTATATTCAACGTCACCACCAGGGACGGCTACAAGCTCCGCGTCATGGGCATGGTCATCGCCTACAGGCGCATCCAGACCAGCCAGGAGAGGGCGATCCGCGAGATAATCAAGGAGATCATCTACAAGAAGGCCGAGGAGCTCAACTACAAGGACTTCGTCACCGAGGCCGTCACCGGTAAGATGGCCGCCGAGATCGCCAAGGAGGCCCGCAAGATATACCCGATCAAGAGGGCCGAGATCAGGAAGATCAAGGTTCTCGCCGAGCCGGAGGCCTGATGGCCTCTCAATTCTCTATTCTCTCAGCGGGGTCTTTGTTGAAATCCCCCGATTCTCGGCAGACTTTTAAACCTCCCGTCGATTTCCCACTGGGAGGTGTTGTCATGAAGTTCATCGTCAAGACCCAGAGGGGAATGGAGAGCGTAGCGGCCAACTACATCCGGGAAGCCCTTCCGGATTCTGAGGTTTGGGCGTCTCCGATGGGCTACTACGGGCTCGTGATAGTCGAGAGCGATGCTGAAAACGCGGATGAGAAAATACTCGAAATTCCCGAGGTCGAGCGCGTCATCCCGGTTCTGGTCGAGGTTCCGGCGGAGCTCGAGGAGATAGTAAGCGCCGCCGAAAAGATAGCCCCCTTAATCGGTGAGAACGAGACCTTCGCAGTAAAGACCAAGAGACGCGGAAAGCATGGCTTTTCAAGCCTCGATGTCAACAGGAACCTCGGTGCGAAGGTTCAGGAGCTCACCGGGGCGGACGTGAACCTGAGCTGGCCGGACAAGGTAGTTCAGGTTGAGATAATCGGCGATAGAGCTTACATCTCCGTCGTTCCGGGTGAGGAGTTCAGGAAGTTTACGCCCGACAAGATAAACGCAAGAAAGCTCTTCCATAAGCTGACGATAGTCCAGATGCCATACTGGGGAGATTACAAGGCCTGCCGCTCCTTCGGCGAGAAGATTGGAAGGGCCGCTCAGGCCTTTGAAGTCAAGGAGCTCATAATCGCCCCCAAGGAGAAGATGGACGCCTTCGAGCTGGCGGAGTTCATAAGGGGCGTGAGGATCGGCCAGGAGAGCAGATATCAGATACAGAGGGAGGCCTACCCCTGGAAGGTCGAGAAGGTTCCGGTCTCGGTGTGGGACCTCTACCAGGTCGTCCGCGATAAGAAGCGGGCCAAGAGGCTTCTCATAATCACCGACCCCAAGGGTCCAACGCTGGCTGAAGTTAAGGACGGGCTCGCGAGGGACATGTTCTACGCGAAGGAGGTCGTCGTCTTCGTTGGTTCGCGGGAGGGCATTCCTCGGGGGCTCTTTCGCTTCGCCGACTACGTGATTGATCTCGCCCCTTACATGACCTTCGCCACGGAGCACGGCATTCCAGCCGCGCTGGTCTCGCTTTGGGAGGTTTACGAAGAGTACCTGAGCAGCAGGGAAGAGAAGGAGTGATTTCCCGGTTCTCCGTTATTATTTAATTCCCCAATTCCGTGATTGAATTTTTAGCCGGCGTCAGACCCTAAGGTCGTCCTCACCGCTCGGGAATCCGCCGTAGTCATCATCCGCCGGAGCTTCCCGCGGGACTTTAAGACCTCATGCAATCAGGTAGAAGAAGGCGGCACCGAGGAGACCACCGAGAAGGCTCGCCAGGAAGTTGGTGGAGTTGTTGTCGGTAATTCCACTGTTCTCAAGGGTGGCCCCTATGAGGCTGTCCAGGTTAACCCCTATGAAACCGCCCATGACAACCGCGAGCAGCATCTGGGTTCTGTAATCCGTCAGGGGCAGGGCGAAGAGCGCTATCATCAGGACTCCAGCGAAGGCAAAGAGCTCGCCCGCCCAGGAGACGGCGCCGTTGGTTCCGGGGCGGGCTGGCTTGAGGTTGGTTATCAGCCT
>JAMOTW010000153.1 GCA_027062125.1 Thermococcus sp. | reverse complement strand
TTTGCCGGCTTAGTGCCTTTTCGCTTCTCGTGATACTCCTTGAGCTTTCTTAGGAGTTCCTCTTTGCTCGGCGGCTTTTTGATAACGAGGCCCTCCTCTGTAGGCTCGACTATCACTTCCCCGCCTTCGTTTATACCGTAGGCCTCGCGGAAAACCTTGGGGATGACTATCTGTCCCTTGGGCCCAACCTTGAGGCGTATGCTAACCAAAGGTATCACCATGTATAACTTGCAGTTCAACAAAATAAAGCTTTCGAAAGAAAAGATTAAGAGGAGAACGGACTCTCCCTGAGCTTCTCGTTGGTGAAGCGGACGAGCTTCTCGACGTCTTCGCCGATGGTGTCCGGCTCGGGCTTCATAAGGACGTAGAAGACGTTGGTCTTTGGAGTCAGCGAAAGGTGTTTGACGTTGTGGGGTTTGGAGAGGTTCTCAACGAGCTCCCTGAGGTTTTCGATGTCTCTTTTCTTCTCGAAGAGGGCCTCGTATTCCTTTCCCGCTATCTCGATCGTCTCCTTCTGGAGGAGGGGCTCATTCTCGATGTCCGGCTTGAGCCGGTAGTAGCCCTTCTGGATGAGGTGTGCCTCGCGCCTAATCTCGGCGAAGGGCCTAATGACGAAGTAGAGCTTATCGTGTCTGCTCGTGAGCAGTGAAATTGGGAAGTACAGGATGCTGTGCCTCGGCAGGAGCGTTAGGGTGTACTCAAACTTCCTGATGTTGTCGCGGTTGACCTTATATTCGGCGCGGAACCCTATGTAGCCGCCGAGCCACGTGTAGTTCTCGTCCTCGGGTTTCACGATCTCCTTGACTGCCCTTATGTAGTGTTCCATCAGGAGCAGGTTAAGCTTTCTTCCGCGGTAGTACTGAATAACGGAGATTCCTGCCAAGACGAATATTATCGTGAACAGCACCTGATTGTCCATTTCAATCCTCCTCCAGCGGATAGTACCTTTCAAGGGTTCGTGAGTCCAGTATCTCAAGGGGGGCGACGTCATCGAGGATGGCAACAATGTCCCTAACGATCCTCCACCTCACGGGCCAGCTGAGGGCGTTCTGAAACGGATGGCGGAACCCCTCGGAGAGGCGCAGGTAAACCCTTACGCCGTCCTCGTCAGCAATAACCTTCTCAACGAGCCCGAGGCTCACCACATCCACCTCTGTTATGGGATCCTTCACCTTTTTAAGCCTCTCGTAGATTTCTTCAGTCTCCAATTATTTTCCCCCCGAGAGTTCCTAGACGCTCCAGCCCGCGGGGTTCCTCTGGAAAAATTGGTATCTTCACGATCTCAAGCCCTCTGAACTTCTTCGCCACTTCCCTGAGCACCTTCTCCTGCGCCTCAAGCTTGGCCCTCAGCTCTGGGACATCACCCTTTAGCTCAAAGACTTTGTTCATAACAATCATATTAAAGGGAACTTTGAATTTTCTTAGGCTCTCGTAGGCCCTCTCCGTCTCATAAAGGGGGAGCATTTCGGGGTTCATAACAGCCACGACGCTCGTCTTCTCAGGATCCGTCAGCACGCTCTCGACGAAGGCAACTTCCTCCCTGTAGGCTTTGAGCTCCTTCATCACGGCATCCTCGTTTTCTCTCGTCGGGAGCTTGAACTTCTCGCCCTCCACCGTAAACTCCTGTTCACCGTGGATGTTGGCTATCGCGGCGCGTCTGTCGAGAATGGCCTTTCTTATCTCTATGAGCTTGTCCGTCCAGATGAGGGAGATTTTGGGGAGCGCGAGGACGCGGAGGGTCAGGCCCGTGGGTGGGGTGTCAAAGATTATGACGTCCCACTCGTTCCCCTTCTTCAGTATGTCCCTTACTGCTTCGAGCGTGGCGTACTCCTCTATTCCGGGCGAGAAGCTCAGCACCTCGAAGTATTTCTCCAGGTTTATGACTGTGAGGTAGCGGTAGGTGTGCTTCATGCTCTCTTCAAGGTGCTTTAGGTAGGTCTTTATCAACTTCTCCATGTCGAGCTCTGCTGCGTAGAGGGTTTCGGTTATTTTCTTCGGTTTGTCTGACAGCTTTTCCATCAGCACATCGCCGAGGTTGTGAGCCGGATCGAGCGACACTATCAGCGTCCTGTACCCTTTCTCGGCGAGGGCAATCGCAGCCGCCGCCGAGCTGGTTGTTTTACCGACGCCACCTTTTCCGATGAAAAAGACGACCCGGTAGCCTTTCTTTGGAACGAAGAACTCCCTCATGTGCTCACCTCACGTTATTTCAAACATACCCGCTAGCTCCCCGAGGATATCATCCATATCAACTGCCCGCCTCTGCATCACGTAGAGCTCCCTTGTCATATGGGGGAGAAGTCTTATAACTAGGGTCGTTGGCGGGCTTGGTATTCCTATAAACTCCCCCATAAGAATGAGCGCGAAGACGTTCTCAAGCTCTCTCAGCTCGAACTCAAGATACTCAGTTGAGCTGTGTTTAAACGCTCCAAAAAAACCCCTTAAAAAAGCTTTGAGGTTTTCTGTCGGGCTTTTTTCTCTCTCCTTCATCCCCACCACCTGAGGAAAATGGAAGAAATAAAGAAGGAATCAGGCCGCAGCCGCGGCGTACTCTTCCTCCGGCCTCTTCCAAGCAACGTAGAAGTCCCACGCCAGCAGAAGGTTCAGGAGCAGGCCGACGAGGAGCGAGCCCTTAACTGCCACAAGAGTGCTTCCACTGAGTGGCACCACTGCTAGGTACCAGATCAGGCCGACGGTTACCGTTATCCAGAGGAACAGTGCTGGTATGAGAACTGCCCAGCTCCACTTCCCTGCCCTCTGGACCTTAGCAACCCAAAGAGCACCTGTCATCATGGCTATGCTCGCGAGAAGCTGGTTCATTCCGGCGAATGCTGGCCATAGGGTCTTGTAGCTGGCACCCCACGCAAGCAGGGTTCCAAGGCCCGCTATGAGTATAGACGCGACCCACTTGTTGGTTATAAACTTCCATATGCCCTCGCTGGTATCAACAACCATTCCAAAGAGCTCCTGCCAGGCAAACCTTCCAAGCCTCGTGGCAGTGTCCAGGGAAGTTAGGGTGAACGCTGAGACCCACAGGGTCGCAAAGGTCTTTCCAAAGGTTTCGCTGACTCCGTAGAACTCGCTGACACCCTTGGCGTAGCCCCCAATGAACGTGCCGAGGCCACCCTTTGTTATATACTCAGTTGCCCACTGGCTTGGCTCAAGGCCGGTAAGCTGGACACCGTACACCGCTATGGCCGTTATGACTATCGTTGAGAGGAAGCCCTCGGTGAACATGCCCCCGTATCCCACGAGGAGGCCGTGAAGCTCGTTGTCAAGCTGCTTTGAAGACGTTCCAGACCCCACGAGGGAGTGGAAGCCACTTAGGGCACCACACGCTATTACTAACGGCACGGTCGGCCAGAAGGGCGAGGGGACTGGTTTGGTGCCCTTGATTACGTAGGCACTCCACGAGGTAAAGGCCGGAGCCGTGAAGTGCTTGGCGAGGAGAACGAAGGCTATTCCCCCAAAGAGGAGTCCAAACCATAGTATGTAGGCGTTGAGGTAGTCCCTTGGCTGGAGGAGAATCCAAACTGGCAGGGAAGCCGCTACGATGATGTATACTAGCAGGATTATGTTCCAGTAGTGGTATGCGGTTTTGTATGCGGCAGAGGTTGGGTCGGTCTGGCCGTTCACGAAGACCAGCGGGTGGTTGAGGCCAATCCAAACTGATATTGCTAGAAGGGCGATGCCTATTATTGTTGCCAGCTTGAAATCAATCTTGACCTTGTAGAGCAGCCAGCCGAGAAGCACTGCAATGATGAGGAATAGGATCGTCGCCGTCGCTGCCTCGGGAGTTATGGTGAGAAGCTTTGCGGTCACGGCAACGAAGGCCGCGACTACGAGCAGCAGAGTGAACCATATGTACAGCTCGAAGGCAATTCCGGTCCTCTTGCTCATCAGCTTTCCTGCAATCCACTGGACGGACTTACCATCGTAGCGAACTGATGACATCAATGCCAGGTAGTCATGGACGGCACCAATGAAGACGTTTCCGAACCAGACCCAGATGAGTCCCGGAAGCCATCCCCAGGCCATTGCAACGGCCGGACCAACTATTGGTCCCGCGCCGGCAATACTCGCGAAGTGGTGGCCGTAGAGCACCAGCGGGTGTGCTGGAACGTAGTCAACGCCGTCGTAGAGCCTGTGAGCCGGGGTGGGCCGGTTGGGGTCGGCCCTGACGACCTTGTTCTGCAGGCTTTTACCGTAGGTAAAGTACATACTGACGTATATTGCGGCAGCTATCAAGATTACAACAGCGGAGTTCATGGTTGCACCTCCATGCATATTTTGCACTTCGATGTACACTTTTTGAATATAAATGCTTTTCGGCAAAAAACTGAAAATATTTCGGCTTTTAACTTATGGTGAAAGGGCCAGCGTTAGTCTACTGAGTAAAAACCCCCGATGCTGTTGAAATGAAAATGGTGTAAAAGGGAAGCTGGGTTATCCGAGTTCTATGAGTGCTTGTCCGGTGTCAACGGTGTCGCCTTCCTTGACGAGGATTTTCTTGACCACGCCATCCTTCGGCGCTGGAATCTCGTTCTCCATTTTCATTGCTTCCAAGACGAGGAGTCCCTGGCCGGTTTTAACGCTCTCGCCCTCCCTCACGAGTATCCTCAGAATCTTACCCGGCATTGGGGCGGTCACAACACCCTCCCCGGCCGGGACCGGAGCGGCAGGAACAGCAGGAGCAACCGGAGCCGGAGAGGGAGCGGGGAGTGGAGCGGAAACCGGCGCAGTACTCGTGGATGGGGCCGCCGGAGGTGCCTGGGCAGAACCCGCTATCTGGGGCAGGTACTTCAGCGCGCTCAGGTCAACACCCTCAACGCCGACCTCGAATTCGACGCCGTCCACGTAAATCTTGAACCTTTGGGCGCTTACTGGCATCTCCG
>JAMOTW010000152.1 GCA_027062125.1 Thermococcus sp. | reverse complement strand
AGAAGGGGGCGAAGGTCAAGGTCATCATCGAGACCTGCTACCTCACCGAGGAGGAGAAAGTAAAGGCCTGCGAGCTGGCGAAAGAAGCCGGGGCCGATTTCGTGAAGACCTCCACGGGCTTCGGCACCGGCGGTGCAACGGTCGAGGACGTCAGGCTGATGAGGAAAGTAGTTGGCCCCGAGATGGGCGTTAAAGCAGCTGGAGGCATAAGGACCTACGAGCAGGCTCTGGCGATGATAGAGGCCGGGGCGACGAGGATAGGGACATCGAGCGGGGTAAAGATAGTGGAGGGAGCCCCAAATGAGGGAGCTCAGGGACATCCTCGAGAAGGCCATTGAGGAGCTCCGTGAGGAGGGTCTTGAGCCGGACGTCCTCCTGGTCGGCCCGGGCTTCATAGAGCACGCGGTCGAGCTCCTACGGGAATGCAGGTTCAAGGTCTACAGGATAGAGGAGCTGGGCTACGACGCGGTCATAGCGGACTCGAAGTACCTCGGCCAGATGAAGCGCGCCTCGAGGAGGATATCCATCGAGCCCTTACTTGTAGAAAATGAGATGTGGGAAGAACTGAGAAACCTGGAGGTTTAGATGAGGTCCTCTACCTCCGGGTACCTCTTCTTTATTACCCTCGCCAGCACGGTGCCGACCAAGACGCCGGTTACCGCCTGGAGGGTATTCCCCGGTACCTCCGTCAGAGCCGCCGGGACGCCGTACATGTAGGTCTCAAAGGAGAAATAGCCGAGCACCATTATGATGCCGCCGACGACACCGGCTATGACGAGGTTGCCAACGTTGTCGCTCTTTCTGGCGAGGTAGCCGACGGCGAGGCCTTCAAGCCCCTTGACGACGAGGGTTATCGGCGCCCAGCCTGGGTAGCCGGCTATGATGTCTCCCAGGGCCGAACCGACGCCGCCCGCGAAGACTCCGACGACCGGCCCGAAGACCATCGCGGAGAACATCACCATGGTGTCGCCGAAATTGAGGTAGCCGCCGGTTGCCGGCGTGGCTATTGTTATGAACGCCGTTGTAACTCCGACCACGGCCGCCAGAACCGCCGATATTGCCAGGACGCTGGCGCTCCTGAACTTCTTCCTGTTGAGGTAGAGGTAGAGCACGTAGAGCAGCGTGACTCCTGCAAGGACGTAGGGTCCGTACGGTTTGAGCATCTCGGTCAGCTCACCCATATCCACCACCGGCAATATTTCAAGTTATGACTTTAAAAATATGTCCCATTGGGCGGGTGGTAGTTGTTTACGACCACGGGATTTCGAAGATGAAAGAGAAAAGAATCATCCGAGAGCGGCCTTGAGGCTCTCCTCGAATATCTCCATCGCGACGTCGATTTCCTCCTTCTGGATGGTCAGCGGCGGTATGAACCTTATGCTGTTGTCGCCGCAGCCGAGGAGTATGAGTCCGCGCTTGACGGCTTCCTTGACGATTTCGTTCCTGAGCTCTGGGTGCTTCTCCTTGGTGTCCTTGCTCTTGACGATCTCGACCGCCTGGGCGAGACCAAGGCCGCGCGCGTCTCCTATGACCTCGTACTTCTCGAGGAGCTCCTCGAGGCGCTTGTGGAGGTAGTCGCCGACCTCCTGGACGTGCGGGAGGAGCTCCTTGACGATCTCGACGACCTCTATTCCGGCCGCTATGGCAACAGGGTTGCCGCCGAAGGTCGAGGCGTGCCTGCCCGGCTTGTCGAAGGCTATGTCGGCCCTGTGGACGACACCCGCTAAGGGGATTCCGCCGCCTATGGCCTTACCGAACTGTATGGTGTCCGGCTCGATGCCGAAGTGCTCGATGGCCCAGAACTTTCCGGTCCTGCCGACGCCCATCTGGACCTCGTCGTCCGCCAGGAGGATTCCGTAGTTGTCGGCGAGCTTCTTGAGCTCCTTGAAGAAGTTCTTCGGCGGGACGACGTAGCCGCCTTCACCCTGTATCGGCTCAAAGACTATCGCTCCGACCTCCTCCGGCGGGACGTGGCGGAAGACGTACTCCTCGATGAACTCAATGACCCTGTTAACGAGCTCGTCCGGCTCGGCGTAACCGTCGATGTGCCAGGGGTTCCTGTAGGGGTTCGGGTAGGGTATGTGCTCGACTCCCGGCATGGTCGGGAAGAACCTGTCCTGCTGGACCCACTTGCTGGCGGTGAGGCTTAGAACCGCCTGGGTCCTGCCGTGGAAGGCGTGGTAGAAGGCTATGAACCTCTTCCTGCCGGTGCCGTACTTGACGAGCTTCATCATGGCCTCGTTGGCCTCGGCACCGCTGTTCTGGTAGACGACCTTCTTCGGGAAGTCGCCGGGGGCGAGTTCAGCGAGCTTCTGGGCGAGTACAACCGCGTTCTCGTAGAAGAAGTCGTTGAGCGCGAAGTGGGTGAACTTCTCGGCCTGCCTCTTGACGGCCTCAACAACGCGCGGGTGGGCGTGGCCGACGTTCAGCACGCCGACGCCGCTTCCGAAGTCATAGAAGGTGTTTCCGTCGACGTCGTAGACGAGGATTCCGTCACCGTGGTCGATCACTATCGGGAGGGTCTCGGGATCCTGGGTGGTAACGGCCAGAGCCTCGAAGTTCTTCTCTATTATCTCCCTAGCCTTGGGTCCGGGGAGTTCCTTAACGTTCGGTCTAACCACCATGTGCATCACCGTTGGGAGATGGCGTTTTTCCTATATAACCCTATGTTCATCAATGAACATCTTTGACCGAAGAATTTTCGGAAAGCCCTCCTGTCCCTGACCGTTTGGCCCGGAGGGGCAAGGCTTATATCCGCTGGGGATTACTATGGGAGGTGATTGTGTTGGAGAACTTTGACCTCTCGAACCTACCCCTCAAGCTCGTGGCCCCGAAGCTGTTGCTCCTCGACAGGAACCGGGAAATAGCTTTGCTCGAGTTCCGGGTTCACGAACTTTCGCCCGGAAAGGGAAAGCCCCTGTTCTTGGGCTGGGCCGCCCTGAGGCTTTCCCTCGATAGGTGGGTGGTGACCCGCTCCGAGGTTCTCTTCAGGCACCTTCCGACGGGGAACCAGTACGGGCTGGTCATCGAGGACGAGTTATCCCTTCCCGATCCGATGGTGGTTCTGGACGCCGATGATGAGAGCGAAGTCATTGAGTACCTCGAGGAAGATCCTGATGGCTTCTACTCTGATATCATTGAGGACTTCCTCTTTGACACCCTGTTTCCATCCGTAACTTCAGACGTCAATGAGATGTTCGAGGTAATAAAGAACAGTTTTGAGAAGTTTAAACTACTTGGAATGTCAAAAGACGGAGAGATAATAATGAAGGAGGAATCACTCCACAACCTTTGAGTTCCACTCCTCGAGGAGCTCCTTGGCGGAGTTTGCCGCTATCGCTCCCTGGCCGACGGCAACGGCTATCTGCTTGAAGACGTTGGTTATGTCTCCAGCGGCGAAGATGCCCTTGACCTTGGTGCGCATGTGCATGTCCACAGGGATGTAGCCGTACTCGTCGGTTATGCCGAGGTGCTTCACGAAGTCGGTCTTCGGCTCGTAGCCGATGAAGATGAACACTCCGTCGACCGCCATCTCGGTCTCCTCGCCTGTAACGCGGTTCTTCAGCTTGACGGCCTCGACCTTGTCCTTGCCGATTATCTCGGTCACGACCGTGTTGAGTATCGTTGGGATGCCGCTCTCCTTAAAGCGGTCCTGGAGAATCTTGTCCGCCCTGAACTGGTCGCGCCTGTGGACGAGGGTAACGTCGACGCCTATGCTCTTGAGGTAGAGCGCCTCCTGCAGTGCCGTGTTTCCGCCGCCGACGACTATCACCTTCTTGCCCTTGAAGAGCGGGCCGTCGCAGGTGGCGCAGTAGGAAACGCCCCTTCCTGTGAACTCCTCCTCCCCCGGAACGTGGAGCTTTCTTGGAGCCGCTCCAACGGCTATGATTATCGTCTTCGCCTTGTACTCCTTGCCGTTCTTGGTCTTCACCGCGAACTTGCACGGCCCCTCGTAGTAGGCGCACTCCGCCGGGTCAATCCTCTCGACCTCGTCGAAGACCACATCGACGCCGAGGTTCTTGACCTGCTCGTGCATCTTGTTCGTCAGCTCCGAGCCGCTGATGCCCTCCGGGAAGCCGGGGTAGTTCTCTATGAGGTCGGTCAGTGCCATGTTTCCTCCGAGGTCTTTGCTGATGATGAGGGTCTCCAAGCCGAAGCGCGCCGCGTATATTGCCGCGGTGAAGCCTGCTGGACCCGCTCCGATGATGAGCACGTCCCAGGTCTTGCTCTCGTACTCTCCTCCGCGTGAGAACCCTCCGAGACTGAACATCTCTCTCACCTCCGGGCTTTCCTAACGTGGCTTACTTAAAAGCATTATTGCCCGGAACTGTGTAACGAAACCCCAGCACGGCCCCCTCTTTTTCAGGGGGGAGGTCCAAAGGAGTCCCCTCGGAAGTTCCGCCCTGAAAAAAGTGGGGAGTGCCCATCAGACAGGTGAAATCTCCCTGTCGAGTAGCAGGTGGAGCGTGTAGCCGCTGAAGGCCGCGAAGCCGACGTAGAGCCCCTCGCCCGTGTTCATGTCGAGGCCGTACTCCACCAGGAGGAAGGCCAATGCACCGTAGATGAAGGCGAAGAGCAGGGAGTGGACTATCCCCCGGTGCTTCGGCATCATCCATGTGAAGGCGAACCAGGCTATCACCGCCACCGCCACCGCTATTCCCCATTCAGCGGCGGTGTTGAGCCACTCGGAACCAACGTTCACCCTGCCGGCGATGTTGATGTAGGTAGCTCCCCCGGCTAAAACGCTCACTATCGGCTTCGTACCGCGGTGGATGAGCGCGTTTGGATGATCCATGTCGGGCAAATCCGCCCCAAGGACGTAGAGGCCGTAGCCTATCACCAGCGCCATCGTCGTCAGCTCGAAGGGCACCCCGTGGGACGCCAGAAAGCCAGCCACCGCGACGGC
>JAMOTW010000151.1 GCA_027062125.1 Thermococcus sp. | reverse complement strand
TGCCCCCCTGGAAGAGCCTCGTCATACAGCCCGCTATAAACCCCCCTATCGCGTCATCGAGGAAAGGGGGCAGTTCAGCCAGAATCCCCGGCTTCCGAGTGTCGTAGTAGAAGAAGTTGAAGAGTGCCATCTTGCCGCCGATGTATTCTGCAATGTCTATGCCGATCAGCTCGTCGGAGACCAGATTGACGGGATCTCCCTCGACCCTGAAGTTCCCCTCGAGGAGGAGAGCCGCCATGAGGAGCGACTGGACGTTTATATCCCCGAGGTACCTGAGCATCAGTTCTCGGAGCTTTCCCCTCAAGTCTTCGCGATCCTCGCCGATGTAGAGCTCCAGGGCAGTGTCGAGCATCGCATCCAGGGTTATCCCGCGCCTTTCAAGTCCCCGGAGGAGTTCTTCAGCCCTCATGTTCCCACCGGCTTTGACGGTTGGCAAGCATTCGACCACCAAAGCTATAAACCCACTGGACTTTTTATCCATTATGCTCCTGAGGTTCGAGAAGCTTAAGAAAATTGGTGGGGTTTACATCAACCCGAAGAACCTGAAGGCCCGCCCCCTGCTCCTGAGGGACTGGCGGGACTTCTTAAGCTTAGACGAGAGGGTCTACGGACCCTACTCGAGGACGATATACAACCCCCAGGAGCGCTTCCTCGTTGTGGACGGGAGAGACGAAAGAACCGCCCGGAAACTGGAAGGCCTCTACCTCGAGCTTCTAAAAGAGCCCCTGAGGTTCTGTCGCGAGGAGTACCACCGCTACCAGCTCCAGGTGGGCGAGTTCGAGGGGCTCCCGTTCTCAAACGGCTGGCCAGGCTCCGGAGTGGTTCTCGTCGGGGAGGCGCCGGGAAGAAAGGGCTGCGGAAAGACGGGGATATGCTTCTACCGCGACGCCTCCGGAATGCTCCTCAGGAAAACGCTCTTCTCGCTCGGCCTCAATCCCGACTTCGTCTACATCACCAACGTCGTGAAGTGCAACCCCCCTGAGAACAAACTGAGGGGCTTCGGTGAGGGCGAGCTCGAGCTTCTCCGGAGGGAGCTGGAGGTGTTGAAGCCGGGGACAATCTTTGCCATCGGAAGAACCGCCGAGAAGGCCTTAACACGTCTCGGCTATGATGCAGTCTATCTCCGACACCCCGCGTGGTACGTGAGGAGGGGCATACGGGAACCCAGTGGGGAGATTTTAGAGGAGTATTCTGCCATAAAGGAGGCCTTTGGAGAATGGAGGTTCTGACGGTCCTCGCTCTTGCTCTACTCTGGGACGTGCTCCTCGGAGAGCCTCCCGTGAGGCTACACCCCGTGGTTTGGTTCGGGAAGCTGGCTGGATTCATCGATTCCCGTTACAGGAGACGCTCACCCATTCAGGATTTCATTGCCGGGACTTTGACGGCTCTCCCCGTTCTGACCTTCGCGTTAGTGCTCTCGTTCCTCCCGTTGTACCTTCCCTTCCCCCTGAACTACGCCCTGGCCGTTTACCTCCTCAAGAGCTCCTTCGCGGTGAGGAGTCTCCATGAGCACATCGCGAGGACTATAACCGATGACGTCGGAAAGAAGAGAAAGGCCGTTTCGATGATAGTGAGCAGGGACGTGGGGAGACTCGATGAGCCCCACCTGAACTCCGCCGCGATAGAGAGCCTCGCCGAGAACCTCAACGACAGCGTTGTGGCACCGCTCTTCTACTTACTCCTCCTGGGCCTACCCGGTGCCCTGCTCTACCGCGCGGCCAACACCCTTGACGCCATGCTCGGCTACAGAAACGAGCGCTACGAGTTCTTCGGCAAGTTCTCGGCGAGGTTGGACGACGTTCTGAACTTCGTTCCCGCGAGAATAACCGCTCTCCTCTACCTCCCCCTCGGGGGTAGAAAGGTTCTCCGCCACTACCGCCTGGCGAGGTTCAAGATAAACTCCGATAAACCTATTGCCGCGATGTCAGCTGTCCTGAGGGTCTGGCTTGAGAAGCCCGGCCTCTACCGATTCCCCGGAAGGGAACCAGAGGATTCGGATATCGAGCGGGCCCTGAGGGTTTATTGGCTTGTCGTTGTCGAATGGGTGGTCATCGTCTCCATACTGCTCGCAACGGGGGTGTGTCCATGCTTGAACCCGTGAAGTTCAAAACCCACCACGGTGGAGCAAGGAGGGAGGAGAACCACCTGATGGACTTCTCGGCATCCCTCAACCCCTACCCGCCGGAGTGGCTCGACGAGATGTTCGAGAGGGCGAGGGAAATCAGTGGCCGGTACCCCTACTATGAAGCTCTTGAGGAGGGGCTCTCAGAGCTGGTGGGGGAGCCGGTAACCGTAACCGCAGGGATAACTGAGGCCCTTTATCTAATCGGAATCCTCGCACTCCGCAACAGGAAGGTGATTATCCCGGAGCACACCTACGGCGAGTACGAGAGAGTAGCAAGGATTTTCGGGGCCAGCGTCGTTAAAGGTCCAAACGAGCCGGGGAAGCTGGCCGAATTCGTTGAAGGGGACTCTGTGGCCTTCTTCTGCAATCCCAACAACCCCGACGGGAGGTTCTACCGCGTTAGGGAGCTTAAACCCCTCCTGGATGCGATAGAAGACAAAGGAGCGCTCCTCATCCTCGACGAGGCCTTCATAGACTTTGTCAAGGGAGCAAAAAGCCCCGAGGGGGAGAACGTTGTAAGCCTAAGAACCTTCACCAAGAGCTACGGTCTGCCCGGAATACGGGTCGGCTACCTCATCGGCTTTGAAGACGCCTTCCGGAGCGTCAGGATGCCCTGGAGTATTGGCTCGACGGGGGTTGCCTTCCTCGAATTTCTCCTTGAGGACGGCTTCGAGCATCTGAGGCGAACAATGCCCCTCATCTGGCGCGAGAAGGAGAGGCTTGAAAAAGCTTTGGATGTCAAAAGCGACGCCAACTTCTTTGTCAAGCGCGTTGGAAAAGCGGGGGAGTTCGTCAAAGCGATGAAAGAACGCGGAATCCTTGTGAGGGACTGCACGAGCTTTGGACTGCCCGAGTACATTCGCTTTTCGGTGAGAAGGCCCGAGGAGAACGGGAGGCTCATCCAGGCGCTGAAAGAAGTTGAAGTCAAAATGGATAGGGGATAGGGCCCTCAGGCCCCGAACTTTTCCGAGCGGTTCATCAGGTCCATCATCACCGGCACTATGTCGTGACCCTTTATCCTGCCGAGGCCGCCGCGCATGCACTCGCGCTCGCCGAAGCTCTCGGTGTAGTCCGGCCTAACGCCACCTCCGGCTATGAGGAGCGGGACCGGGTCGCCGCTGTGGTTCATTACCTCACACGGTGTGCTGTGGTCGCCGGTGATGGCTATGACGACGTCCTCGAGGTCGATGTGCTCGATGATGTAGCCTATCATCCTGTCGGCCTTCTCAATCATCTCGGCCTTGAGCTTCGGGTTGTTGTCGTGTCCAGCAGCGTCAGTCGGCTTGAAGTGGAGGAACACGAAGTCGTAGTCCTTGAGTAACTCGACGACCTTCTTCGCCTTGGCCATCTCGTCGGTGTTGTACTCGCCCGTTGCCCCCTCGGGGGTGTAGACGTCGAAGCCTATGGCCCTCGCAACGCCCTTGACGAGCGAGACCGCTATAACGGCCCCTGCCTTGACCTTCCACTGCTCCGTGAACTTCATCGGTATGCCCGGGTAGGTTCCCGCGCCGCGGATGAGCAGGTAGTTGGCGACGGGCTCTCCTTCCTTTCTCCTCTTCTCATTTACCGGGTGTTTGTCGAGAACCTCATGGGCCTGCCTGACGAACTCCTCGAGGATTTCCGCAACGCGCTTGCTCTCCTCGTCCTCCCATGTGAACCTGTGAGGAGGTTTGCCGGCCTCGTGGGGGTCGTTCTCCCCGACGCGGTATCCGGAAGCCATGCCCTTGAGAACCAGAACCGCCCTGTGGCCGGTGGCACCGACGAATATGAAGTCAACGGGGAGCTTGACGTTCTCCTGGATGGCCTTCGCAAGCTCATGAGCTTCCTCCGTGCTTATCCTGCCCGCGCGCCTGTCGGTTATGATGCCGTTCTCGATGGTGGCGAAGTTCACACGGAATGCCAGGTCGTCCTCGCTGAGGTCGAGGCCGACGCCCATAGCCTCGAGGTAGCCCCTGCCGCGGTAAACCTTGTAGGGGTCGTAGCCGAAGATGCTGAGGTGGGCGGTGTCGCTTCCCGCCGGCTGGCCGGGCTTTATGGGGTCCTGCTGGCCGAGGATTCCCATCTTAGCCAGCCTATCCATGTTCGGGGTGTTAGCGTACTCGAGCGACGTCTTTCCACCGAACTCCTTGATCGGCCTGTCGCCGAGGCCGTCGAGGATTATGAGAAGTCCCTTCCTCTGCTTCATATCTATCACCGGGAGTGGGTAGGGACGGGGAGTTAAAAGTTTTGTTGGACGGTTTTGGACGTTTGGGTATTCAAAAAAGCTTTTAACCTTCCCCCGTTTCCCCCACTGGAGGTGAGAGCTTGAAGACCCTGTGGGCACCGTGGAGAATCGAGTACATACGCTCACCGAAGCACGACGGTTGCATATTCTGCGACTTCCCGAAGGAGGATCGGGATAGGGAGAGGCTCATCCTCTACCGCGGGGAGCACAGCTTCATAATCATGAACAACTACCCCTACAACCCGGGCCACGTCATGATAGCCCCCTACAGGCACGTTGGAAAGTGGGAAGACCTCACCGACGATGAGCTCCTCGAGATAATGGAGCTCTCCCAGCTCATGATAAAGGCCCTGAAGAAGGCCATGAACCCCCACGGATTCAACATGGGCGTGAACCTCGGCCGCGTTGCCGGGGCAGGGATAGACGACCACGTCCACCTCCACATCGTCCCGCGCTGGAACGGAGACACAAACTTCATGCCCGTCATAGCCGACACCAAAGTCATCCCCGAGTCCCTCGAGGAGGCCTACGACGAGCTGAAAAAGGCCATAGACGAGGTGCTGGAGGAGGGCCTCTGAGGC
>JAMOTW010000150.1 GCA_027062125.1 Thermococcus sp. | reverse complement strand
GAAGTACCTCCACACGGTCAGAGAAGGGGCGAGGATAATCGTGGAGGAAGACCTCGTTCCCCACCGGGACAAGGAATTCGAGAAGAAGCTGAAGGTGCTCTCGCTCCCCCTCACCGAGATAGCGGAGGAAACGACGGGCCTCAGCCTC
Source organism: Thermococcus sp. (assembly GCA_027062125.1). GTDB lineage: Archaea > Methanobacteriota_B > Thermococci > Thermococcales > Thermococcaceae > Thermococcus. The sequence continues at coordinate 4,799 of JAMOTW010000150.1, read as the reverse complement.
ACAATGAACATACTCACCCTCGGAATCTTAACTGCTTGGACCGGTGTCGTGAGCAGGGAGTCTATAGAGAAGGCCGTTTTGGATGCAGTTCCCACGGGAACCGAGCAGATAAACCTCAGAGCCCTCAAGAAGGGCTTCGAGATAGGGGATAAAGCCAAAGCAGGGGAGTTCTGATTTTTCTCCCCTCCCAAAAACTTATCAATGCAGCTCATCCATTTCTTACCATGATAACCAACGAGACCAAGGGCAAAGTCTGGCACGGACCCGTCAGGATGGCTGATACTTTCTTCAAGCGCTTCAGGGGGTTAATGCTGATCAGGAACATCAACTACGCCCTGGTCTTCGTTCTTCCGGCGGAAACCAAGGGCAACGCCTCAATCCACATGTTCTTCATGCTGGACGATATAGACGTCATCTGGCTCGACTCGTCGAGGAGAGTCGTCGACTTCAAGACTGCCAAGAAGTGGCGGCTCTACACCCCCAAAAAAGCCGCAAAGTACATAATCGAGGGGCCAGTGGGCTTAATCCGGACGCTTGAGGTTGAGGAGAGTGATTTGATAAGCTGGACCCCCAGCGAGGAGAAGGAAAGGGCTGTGCCGGTGAAGGTTGTCCTGCCGGACAAGATATCCTTCGAGGCATCAAACGGCGTTGTAATGACCGAGAGCGTTAAAGAAGTGAGGGTTGAGGGGAACTAAAAGGCCATACTGGAATGGTCGTTGGCAGAATTTGACCCTTCTCCCAGAAGCTCTTGGAGACAAGCTCAACAACGCTCCTCACGGGCTTAAAATCCTTGTCGAGGATTGTGAAGTCCATGGATATTAGCATGACTCTCTTTTCAGAACTCAAACTCCACCCCGTTCTCCTCGCCCTCCCAGAGGACTATCCTCTGGAGCCTCACTCCTTCCGGGAGCCTTTTCTTCACCTCTCCCGCTATCCAGAGGGCCACGTTCTCGGTCGTCGGGTTCTCAAAGAGGTCGTTCAGGTTCCTGTGGTCGAGCTTCTCAATGATTTCGTTCACGATTCTCCTCAGCTCGAGGAAGTCCATTACGTAGCCGTTCTTCAGGGAACCTTCCACGGCCACCTCAAGCCTGAACGTGTGGCCGTGCACCTCTTCCGGCTTCCCGGCGATGACGACGGCGTGGGCAGCCTCGAACTTGAAGCGCTCTACAACACGGGATCCCATTCATTCATCCCCCGTCCGTCTTTTTAGCCTGTCGTAAACTTTGCTCCTGTGAGATACCATCCACACAAAAATGACGTTGTCCTCGTGGTTGGGTTCTATGATAATCCTGTAATCACCAACCCTCACTGAGAAAAGGTTGTCATAGCCTTTCAGGGGTTTTTTATGAATGGATTCAGGGGCGATTTTAAGCGTTTGGAGAACCTGCTTTATTCTAAGCTGCGTCTCGGGGGGGATTTTTTCCACATCTTTTAGAACCTCTCGATGGAAAAGAAGATTATACACCAAGTTCCCTCCAGAACTCCTCCTCATTAAGGAAGTCCCTGTTTTTTCGTCTCTTTTTCAGCTCCTTTATTTCCTTTTCAGTGAGCTCCTCGAACTCCATCAACTTTTCCAGCCTCTCAATGCGATGCTCCAACTGTTGGAGTCGCTTAACAACCTCCATGCTCCCACCGTTACTGGTTTTTCTCAACCTAAAATAAACCTTCCGCCGTCAAACCGAAAACCCCATCAACAGAGATGCCTTAAACCTTTCCGGTGATGCTATGGGCTGTGGAATGGCCGTCGATGCCAACCGGGTTATCGCCGGCGGTGTCTTAATCTTCGTGGAGCCCGAGGATTTCAGGAAATTCCTCGAGCTCAAGGAAAGGCCCCTCGTCATAGTGGGCGAAACTGGAGGTTTCAAGAAGACAAAGCTGACGATGACGACGTATGACGGCGCGCTCGTAATCACCCGGGGAGAGATTGAGGTACCCGAAAATGCCATTCTCGTAAAGGCCGGGAACCTTTCCCTCGGGAAGTGATATATCAAACCCTGCATATTTTTTCCGGCACTTAATAACCCACCGTAATGTTTAAAACCCGCAGGTCTTATAAGGCTCTAAACCCATTGCCGGGACGGTGGTTAAAATGGTCAGGTACATGGTAACATCCGCTCTTCCTTACGCTAACGGTCCGATTCACGCGGGACATCTGGCAGGGGCGTACCTTCCGGCGGACATCTTCGTGCGCTACCTGAGGCTCAAGGGAGAGGAAGTGCTCTTCGTCTGCGGAACTGATGAACACGGGACACCGATAACCTTCCGCGCGCTGAAAGAAGGAAGAAGCCCGAGGGAGATCGTCGACGAGTTCCACGAGCACATAAAGACGACCTTCGAAAGGGCCAAGATAAGCTTCGACTACTTTGGAAGGACTGAGCTTCCGGTTCACTACCGGGTAAGCCAGGAGTTCTTCCTCAAGGCGCTTGAGAACGGTCACCTCGTCAAGAAGGTCACCAAGCAGGCCTACTGCGAGCACGACAAGATGTTCCTTCCCGACCGCTACGTCATCGGAACCTGCCCCTACTGCGGTGCCGAGAACCAGCGGGGAGACCAGTGTGAGGTCTGCGGCCACCCGCTGACGCCGGAGAAGCTCATCAACCCGCGCTGCAACATCTGCGGCAACCCGATAACCTTCAAGGACTCGGCCCACTACTACATCAAAATGCAGGACTTCCAGGAGAGGCTCAAGAAGTGGGTCGAGAGCCAGGAGCACTGGAAGCCGAACGTTCGCAACACCGTCCTCGGCTGGATTAACGAGGGGCTCGAAGAGAGGGCCATGACTCGCGACCTCGACTGGGGAATCCCCGTTCCGCTCGACGACGAGGACGTCAAGGGCAAGGTACTCTACGTCTGGTTCGAGGCCCCGATAGGCTACATCTCGATCACGATCGAGCACCTGAAGAGGGAGGGAAGGGAGAACGAGTGGAAGAAGTTCTGGCTCAACCTCGACGGACAAACTAAGGTCATCCACTTCATCGGCAAGGACAACGTGCCCTTCCACGCGATATTCTGGCCGGCATTCCTGATGGCCTACGGAAAGTACAGGGATGAGGAAGTCGAGGCCGAGTGGAACCTGCCCTACGACATTCCCGCCAACGAGTACCTCAACCTCGAGGGCAAGAAGTTCTCAACGAGCAGGAACTGGGCCATCTGGGTCCACGAGTTCCTCGATGCTTTCCCGGCGGACTACCTGAGGTATTATCTCACCGCCATAATGCCCGAGACGAGGGACAGCGACTTCAGCTTCGCCGACTTCAAGAGCAAGATCAACGAGGAGCTCGTCAACAACCTCGGAAACTTCGTTCACAGGGCGATGACCTTCGTCAACCGCTATTTCGATGGTGTTGTGCCGGAGAGGGGCGAGCTGGACGATCTCGACAGGCAGGCCTTCGAGGAGATCGAGAAGGCCTTCGAGGAGACCGGCGAGCTGATAGCCCACTACCGCTTCAAGGACGCCCTCAAGCGCGTTATGGAGCTCGCCATCTTCGGCAACCGCTACTTCGACTACCAGAAGCCCTGGAAGACGGCCAAGACCGACCGCGAGAGGACCGCAACAACGGTCAACGTCTCCCTCCAGATAGTCAAGGGCCTTGGAATCCTCCTCGAGCCGTTCCTGCCCGATGCCAGTGAGAAAATATGGCACATGCTCAACCTCGAGGAGCTGAAGAGCTGGGAGTTCACCGAGATTCCGGCCGGGCACAGGGTTAGGAAGGCCAGCCCGATGTTCAGGAAGGTGACCGACGAGGAGATAATCCACTTCATCGTGAACTACATAGGAAGGGGCAACCCCGCGAGCGCTAAACTGCTCCTCGACAAGTATTACAAGAGGGACGATGTGGTGAAGGTCGTCCTGGAGCGCTTCGGAGAGAAGAGGCGGGAGGAAGCTTTAGCACTCCTCAAGAGCATCTACGGGGAAGCTCCCGGGGTGAAGGGGGAAAGGGCTGAGAAGGCCCAGAAGGCCAAACCCCCTGAAAAGAAGGAGAAAGCCAAGGAGGGTAAAAAGATGGAGTACATAAGCTTTGACGACTTCCTGAAGCTCGACCTGAGGGTTGGAAAGATAATCGAGGTCAAGGACCACCCCAACGCCGACAGGCTCTACGTGGTCAAGGTCGATTTGGGCGACGAGGTCAGACAGCTCGTTGCCGGCCTGAAGAAGTACTACAAGCCGGAAGAGCTGCTCAACCACTACGTCGTCATCATAGCCAACCTCGAGCCCAAGAAGCTCAGGGGAGTAGAGAGCCAGGGAATGCTTCTGGCAGCGGACGACGGCGAGAACGTGGCTTTGCTGATGCCCGACAAGGAGGTAAAGCTGGGCTCGAGGATCAGGTGAGGCCCTTTTCGAAACCCTTTTCTCTTCTTCTGCCGTAGTTTGATGGGTGGTGAGATTGTCGCTTTTGCCGCTGTCAGGGATGTTCATCTTCGGAGGAAAGAAGAAAAAGAAGAGCTGGGCAGAAGTGTTTCAGGAACTCGCGAAGAAGTACGATCTGCCGGTAGAGATTATAGAAGCATTGGACGGTGCGCATCTATCCTAGTAATGGATATATCGAGTTCGTCAGAAGGATGGATCCTGAGGAAAACATAGAAAGGGTAAAAAAAATACTAGATGTCAAAGAAACAAGCGATCTCTGGGCAGCCCGTGCTGTCAGAGATCACGAGTATCACGCACATATCACGAGAGAGAGACCCAAAATCCCGTGGATACCACATACTACACGGTGCGCTGGCGGTGCTTATAGCAAACCACGTCGGCAAGGAGCATAAAGACATTGGATGGGCAGGAGGCGATGCAATATACGAAT
>JAMOTW010000149.1 GCA_027062125.1 Thermococcus sp. | reverse complement strand
CTCGACCCTTCTTTGGAGGTCAGGTAGGAGATAAGCATGTCCTCGGAATAGCCCTCCCTCCTCAGTCCGGAGAAGCTCAGCTCGAGGGCCTTCAAGAGGGACGCAAGCCTCTCGAGTTCGGTTATTCTCGACTTGGAGAGGAGCGACAGCTTGAGGACGGCCTTCTCCACCGGTTCCCCCTCGATGTTGACCCTGAGGAGAACCCGGTCTCGGAGTGAGGAGCCCTCTTCGAAGGCCTTGATTGCTATCCACACCGCCCCGTTCGTGAGGATGCCGTACTTAACGCCGGAGTTGAAGCAGTAGCGGGCGAGCTGGCGGAGGGGCTCGTCGCGTTTGAGGATGTTAACGCCGAGGTTCTTGGCTTCTACGTAGGCGAAGACGCCACCGTTCAGAATGAGTGCATAGTCGGCCCTTCCGTCCTCCGTCCTTTCCTCGGGGCGGACCTCCTCGGGGTTGTTCCAGTCCCAGCCGAGGGCCTGGAAGATTTCCCCAATGAGATGTTGCTTTACAGCTTCCTCGTTCTTCTCGTAGAGCTTCCTGTGGGACCGTATCTTCCCCCTGACGCTGGTCACGGCGCTCCTAAGGCTATCCATCGCGATACCCCCGGCGGAGAATATGTGTCGTCGGAGACCTAAAAGCTTTTGGGGAGGTTCGACGGAGAGTCATTGGGTGAAAGCTGAATGTGCAGGGTTCTCTTTGCAGTCGGGCGGGGGGAAGACATGGCTCCCCTCGTCGATGCCTTCGTGAAGGCCTCGGAGAACGACCCCTACAAGGCCGCGAGAGGAAAGGAGCCCTATCACGGGGACGGCTGGGGCTACGTTCTCTTCAGGAACGGGGATGTTAGCCACTACCGCTCGGTCAGGCCGGTGTTCGAGGAGGGGGACGCCGTCGAGGCCCTGAAGGGGGAACTCAAAGGTTTTGCCGTCCTCATGCTCCACTCACGGGCGGCCTCCCAGGGGGACAAGAGCCTCCTCAACGTCCAGCCCTTCGCCTTCTCCACGAGGAGGGGCTTCTCCTTCTGGCTCTACCACAACGGCGACCTCGACAAGGGGAGGATAATCGAGATGGCGGAGTTCGAGGAGAAGGACCTGGAGGGCACCTCGGACAGCTACACGATGGGGGCCTACCTATGCAGGAGGCTGGGCTCGTACAGTGCAGGGGAGGTTCTGAGGCACTACTCGATGATTATGAAGGCCACTAACACGAGCCTGAACACGGGAACGCTTTTCCTTAGCCCCGGGGGAGAGCTCGTTGCCTTCGTCACGGCGTACTCGAAGCCCACCTACATAATGAACCCCAAGAACTGGGACTACGTCAGGCAGATATCCGTGAGGAGGGAGAACCTCTTCGTAGTGGGCTCGTCAACGCTCGAGCTCTACCTTGAATGGGAGTGGGAGCCCGTGATAAACGGGACTGCCTTCTACGTGAGGATAAAGCCCGAAGAGGAGAGGTTCGAAGTCGAGAGCCTCACGATGGGGTGAGGCGTAATGGACATGGGGGCTCCGATAAAGGCCTACATGACGAGGAAGCTGATTGGAGTGGGGCCCGATGATACCGTAAAGCGGGCCTGTGAGGTGATGGTCGAGTTCGACATAGGTTCGCTGGTCGTCGTCGAGGAGGGAAGGGTGATCGGCTTCTTCACGAAGAGCGACATTATAAGGCGCGTCGTCATCCCGGGACTGCCCAACGACACCCCCGTTAGGGAGATAATGAGCCGCGAGCTGATAACCGTAAGCGCGAACACGCCTGTGAGGGAAGTCCTCGACCTCATGGCCAAGAAAGGGGTCAAGCACATGCTCATCGAGGAAGGCGGGGAGATAGTGGGCATCTTCAGCCTGAGCGACCTATTGACCGCGAGCCGGAGGAGGCTCGAGACAGCCATAGCCGCCGAGTGATGGCCATGATACGGATAGCGCACATAAGCGACACCCACATAACGGGCGAGAGCGCCTACAAGGGCTACGCCTACGACCTCATAGTCAACGAAATAAACCGCGGGAACTTTGACTTCGTCATCCACACCGGGGACGTCACCAACCAGGGACTGCGCGAGGAGTATGAGAGGGCCTCCTACGAGCTGAAGAAGATAGAAAAGCCGCTCGTTGTAATCCCTGGAAACCACGACGTCAGGAACGTCGGCTACGAGCTGTTCGAGCGCTTCATAGGCCCGCTGAACGGCGTTTACGAGTTCGAGAACGGCGTCCTCATATGGGTGGACTCGACCATTCCTGATCTGAGCGATGGCCGCGTTGGCGGCTACAAGTTCCGCTGGCTGAAGGCCAGGCTCGAGGAGTACTCGGACAGGAAGTTCAAAATAGTCGCGGCGCACCACCACCTCGTCCCGCTCCCCGACACCGGGAGGGAGAGGAACGTCCTCTACAACGCCGGCGATGTCCTCGACCTCCTATTGCGGCACGAGGTCAACCTCTACACCTGCGGCCACAAGCACGTCCCCAACGTCTACCGCGTGGAGGACCTGGTTGTGGACAACGCCGGCTGCACCTCCTGCAGGAAGACCCGAAAGGGGGACGTGAACAGCTACAACATCATTACTCTCCACGACGACGGCCGCGTCGAGGTCAGGATAAGGCGCGTCACGGGCGACGAGGTAAGGAAGGAGCACCGCCCAGTCAGGCCCAAGATATTCATTCCAAGGGGAAAGAGACTCCTCAGGATAGTCCAGATGAGCGAGAGCAACGTCTCGGACAGGATGTACTTCAGGAGGAAGGTTCTGGAGAACGTCGTCAGGACGATAAACGAGAAGCTCAAGCCGGATATTGTGATCCACAACGGCGACGTCGTCGACATGGGGATAGAGCGCTACTATGAGAAGGCCTACGAGTTCTACGAGATGATAAAAGCGGAAAAGCTCGTCGTCCCGGGCCACAACGACATAACCTACCTGGGCTACGACCTGTTCCTTGAGTACTTCGGCGAGCCGGAGATAAAGGAACTGGGGGGCTTCACGTTCATCCCCGTTATAAGCGCCCAGTATGAGACGCCAATCGGCGTCGTCGGCAGGATAGGTCAGAAGAAACTGGCAAGAGCGCTCGAAGAATACCGGGAGAGCTTCACGGTGGTGGTTCTCCACCACAACATCGTGCCCATACCGAGGAGCAGGGAGGTGGGCTTTCTCGAGGACGCCGGCGACGTGCTGAGAACCATAACTGGGGGAGAGGCCAACCTCGTCCTGACCGGCCACGGCGGCAACTCCTTCGGGGTCAAGGTCGAGAAGACGCCGTTGGTGAACGCGGGCTCTGTCAGCTGGGAGCTCCACAGGAACCCCTTCGGCAACAGCTTCAACCTGATAGACGTCTACCGGGACATGATTGTGGTCTTCGAGGTACAGGCCACGTGGGGAAGTGGGAGGCTGCTCGGGATATGGAAGATAAAGGGGTCGTTCAGTCCCTGATTTCCCTACCCATCTTCTCCATGAGCCTGTCCATGATGTCCTCCATTATGGTTCCTACAGTCCTCTCAAGCTCGACGTTCTCTATGACCGGAATCCCGTGCTCCCTGGCCATGTCCTCGATGAAGCCCTGTATCTCCATGATAGCATCGATGTGCTCGAGGTAGTAATCCGCCGGCCTCTTGCTGTAGCGCGCCCTCTCGTAGAACCTCGCCTCGAGGTCTTTCCTGCTCCGCACCTTTATCACGTACATGAAGTCCCGCTCTTGGAGCCCTATGTAGCCTGGAACAAGGTGTATGCCCTCTATGACGGTGTTGAAGCCCTCCCTGTGGGCCCTCTCGAGGACTGCATTGACACCGACCGCCACGTGCCTCACCTGCTCCTCGAAGCCCCTGATGAGCGGCGAATCCCCCTTGACGGGTCCCATTGCCTTCCAGGCGAGGAAGGATGAGGTGTGAAGCGATGGGAGAAGCTCGGGGGCGATTATCTTCCTCATGACCTCCCTTATCGTGTCGGTTCCGATGACGCTCCTTATTCCGAGACGGAAGGCTAACTCCGTCGCTATCGTCGACTTTCCGACTCCCGTAGCTCCCCCGAGGAGTATGGTTATCGGAACCTTCAGGCGCCTCAGCTGGCGCCAGAAGAGGTAGCGCTTCGCCGCCTCGTGGAGTCCGTGCCCGATGAGCCTCCTGTAGGTGAGCTCCCTTATCTCCTCCGTCGTCACGAACTTTACGCTCCTCTCCTCCAGCTCCTTCTGAACCTCCGTGGCCACTATGTAGGCTATACCAACGTCCACGCCGGCGAGGGTTATCGACCTCGTCAGGATGCCCCTCGAAAACGGGAGCCTGACCTTCCTCTCGGGGTCCGTTACGATTATCATCTCCTTCCCCCCAGTATCGAGCGGCCCAGGCGTAAAACCGCCCCGCGCAGGTCCTTTCCGTCGATGTTCACCGGCTCGTTGTCGAGGTAAACCACCTCGATTCCCCTCTCGAGTGCCCACTTCGTGACGACGTCGACCGCTGCAGCTTTGAGTTCAACCGCAACAGTCTCAACGCCGACGAACCTCCCGAGGTCCCTCCTGAGCGCGGGCCTCTTGGAGAGGTTGCTCGAGGCACGAACGACCTCGGCGCCGAGCTCCTCCAGGTACCTCGAGGCCCCCTCCAGGGCGAGCTCCGAGGTCATCACCAGGCCAATCCTCTTCCCCCTGACGTCTCCCAGGGGTCTGGGTCTGAAGGCCGTGAAGTGAACATCGGCCGAGGGGTTTATCCCCTCGATGGTCTCTCTGAGGGTCTCCCTCCTCCCATCATCCACGAGGTCGGCCATGGTAACGACGACTATGTCCGCCAGCGAGAGCCTGAAGGGGCCGAAGTAGCCCCCTATGAAGTCCAGCTTCTGGAGGGCGCTCACCATGACGACGTATCCATCCGCGCGGTAGGCCGGGAAGGTGGCCCCACTACCCTCGAGGATTATCAAGTCGTTTGGCAGGCTCTCGGCGAGCCTAACGCCCTCATCGACGACGTCGAAGAACGGGAAGCCGGCCATCCCACCACCGCAGCGGCGGCAGCC
>JAMOTW010000148.1 GCA_027062125.1 Thermococcus sp. | reverse complement strand
AGGTCGGCAGGGTTCCCAAGAAGGAGCGCCAGCGCTTTAGGATAACTATTCCTGGAGCTATAAAGCGCATCGAGGAGCAGACCAACGGCGTCATAGCTATGGAGGACTGGTACCCGATTCCGATAGCCGGCCACATAGCGCGCTTCTTCGAGGCCTTTGCTGGAAAGCGCTATTACATGACCAGCCACTTCGCCTGTGGAGCTGCTACCTACGTCTTCCTCGACCGCGAGAACAAGCGTGTCGTTCCGATTCCGCGCTTTATTGACGTTGATGGCTTCGTTGAGTTCCTCGACGAGAAAGCTGAAGAGATCGAGCAGTGGGGTAGCATGGGTAAGCTCAAAAAGCTCAAGCTTGGAGCGGAGATATTCATGAAGTTCAAGAGCTTCTACGACGAAAAGTACGCACCGAAGGGGCTGGACGTTCTCGGCCTCATAAAGAACGCCTTCGTTCACGGCACTTACGACGCCCTCGGAAAGTTCCACGAGAAGACACTGTTCATTGGAATGATGCACTTCATGGACGAGTACAACTACGACGTTGAGCGCGTGGAGCGCTGCGTCATCCACTACGCCATGCCGGACGGAAGGATAGTACCCTTCTGTACCTTCAACGTGATTCCGGAGCTCTACCGCGACAAGGTTCAGAACCAGTTCAGCTACACCTGGGAGGAGTGGAAGGCCCTCCACCCCGACTGGGAGTACAAGAAGGACAAGTACATCAGAACCAAGGAGTTCGTCGAGAAGATGAAGAAGAGTGAGCTCTACAGGAAGACCTACATTGACATAGTCGATTACTTCGGGACCAAGGAGGTGTGAGCATGGCTGTTGAGCCGAACAAGACCCTGACAAGGCTGGATCTGAAGTTCGGGAACATAGACTGGGAGAAGGCCACTGTGAAGCAGTACGAGCTGGAGAAGGAGCTCGGCGTCTGGAGGATATTCCTCAACGGCTACGCCAAGAACGGCTTCGTGGTCTTCGACGAGGAACTCATGCCCAAGGAGAAGCTCCTCGAGGCCCTGAATGAACTCGAGCCAGAGATAGTGGAGGAGAAGGCCCTCACCGTCGGGGAGCTCATCGAGTCCAGCTACTCCTGGAACAACATCCTCGGAAGGATGGAGCAGTAAAGTAAAAGGGCTCAGAGCAGCTCTATCCTCACCCTTCCCTTATTCTCCGGTTTTTCCAGTTCGAAGCTCACGATTCCGCCGAACGAACTCAAATCCAGCACGTTTTTTCCCGCCCTGAGTTCGAAGGTCTCAGCCGTCGCTTCTCCCGCGGGAAGGGAGAGGTCGTACTCGTAAACGGTCAGCCTGTTGTCCCCGCCGAGGTAGAAGACCGCCCTCGGTTCGCGGTAGCCGTCGAGCGGGATTCCGCCGAAGGTCCCCGCTCCGAATCCCTTCGCCATGCTCGGGAGTGCCAGAGGCAGGGAGAAGCTGACAGCCGGCGGCCTCTCCTGAATTATCCTCTCGTCGAGAACCACAATGTCCCGGGTCCCCGTGTCGAAGGGCGTCGCCTCTGTCGCGCCCGTGTTGGGGGCGCTGTTGGTCGCCACCAGGAGCTTCCCGTCCATCTTCTCGATGCTCGTAACCCTGGCGCCGAATGCCCCGACTATCCTGACCATCGGCGGGGCGATGTAGAGAAGAACGCTCGGCCCGACGACGGTGTTGGTGGCGGCCCACTCGATTCCAGCATCCTGGGAGCCCGGCCTGTAAACCGCGTCGTGGTGCGCGTTGAAGGCCGTCAGAATGCCGCCCCCAACGTTTATCGCGTTCACCCTGAAGGGAGCGTAGAAGGTGTAGAAGTCAAAGAGGCGGTAAAAGCGGAACTCCTCGCCCATGAGGGGGTTTCCGGCAATCACGCCGCCGCGGACGAAGGCGAAGGCGCGGTTGTAGGCGGACGCCATAGCTCCAAGCTCCGGCCTTATGTATGGCCGACCGTCTACGCTCCCGCCAGGCTTAAAGCTCTCCCATCTTCCGTTTATGAGGTCCAGCGCCCTAAACTCCCGCAGGCCCTCCGTGAAGTTGTTTCCGATTCCGAAGAAGGCCGTGTCGTGCACCAGGGTCCCTTTCGGGGCAGGCTCGTGGATTAACGCCCCGGCCTTCCCGGTTCTCCGGTCAAGGGAGTAAACGCCGAGGTTTGCGTGCCCGTCCTCCCTCGCAAGGAGGAGCCTGTCGCCGTAGGGGTCGTAGATTATCTCGCTCACCTCGCCGGCCCACTCCGTCGCATGGTGGATGGAGTCCTTCCAGAGGAGCTTTACGGAGCCCTCACCGGTATCGTAGACGTGCACGTGGGAGTACTTGTTTATGAAGAGTATTCTCCCCTCTTCCCTGTAAACCGCGGGGGCATGAACCCAGCCGCCGAAGTAGATGAACTCGTCGACGGCAGAGACCGCGTTGTATGTGTCGCCGCCGCTCGTTGGGGCATCCCCGAGGAGCGTGAAGTCATATGTCTTCCCCTCGCCGGACTTCACGTCGATGAAGTGCGCCTCCGCCTCGAAGGCGAGGGTGAAGTAAAGCGTCCCGTTGTGGTACCTCAGTCCGAAGATTCCGCCGCTGCCCCACTCCGGGCCGTATTTAGGTGGGAAACGGTAGCTTGGCAGGAGCATAATATCACCGATAGCCCTATGCGCTCCAGTCTTATTGGCCTTTCGCCTTCGGGAAGCTTTTATACTCCGGCATCCAAATCGAAAGCATGAGGCCTTACCGCGGACTGGCTATAATATTCGGCTTCTACGCGCTGGGCGAGCTGACGAGTTCCGAATTAAACCTGTCCATTCCGGGAAGCGTGCTGGGAATGCTCTACCTTCTCGCCGCCCTGCTCGGCGGTGCGGTGAAGCTCGACTGGGTGGAAAACGAGGCCGAGCTGTTCGTCAGGAATATGAGCGTCATGTTCGTACCTCCGGGAGTCGGGATAGTCACCTACATCGGCCTGCTGAAGAGCCAGGCCGTCCCTGTCTTCGGCGCGCTGATAATCAGCTTCCTAATAACCCTCCTCGTCACAGCGAAGACCGTTGAGCTCCTCAGGGGTGGGAGGGAATGAACCCCTACGGGATAGCGCTCACCCTGGTGGTATTCTACGCCTTCTCCGAGCTCCACAGGAGGAAAAGGGCCTTCTATACCAACCCGGTTCTCCTGTCCATAATCACGATAGCGGCGGTTCTCAAGTGGTTCGGAATCCCCTACGGGAGCTACATGGACAGCGCGGTTATACTCAAGTTCCTCCTCGGGCCGGCTGTCGTCAGTTTGGCAGTTCCGGTCTACAAAGGCAGGGAAACCATAAAGGCCTACGCGAAGGAGATAACGCTTGGAATAGCCGTTGGCGGAACGGTCGCCATCCTCAGCGCCTTCTACATCGCCGAACTCCTCGGCGGAAGCGAGGAGGTCCTCTTCAGCATAGCCCCGAAGAGCGTAACCACCGCGATAGCTATAGGAATAAGCGAGAAGATAGGCGGGATACCAGCTCTGACGGCCGTTCTGGTAATCCTGACCGGGATACTGGGCAACGCCATCGGGGTTGAAATCCTGGACGCGGCAAGGGTTAAGGACAGAATAGCGAGGGGGCTCGCGATGGGTGTGAGCTCACACGGCCTCGGGACCGCGAGGATAATCCTCGACGACGAGTTAGCGGGAGCGGTGAGCGGTCTGGCGATGGCCCTGAACG
>JAMOTW010000147.1 GCA_027062125.1 Thermococcus sp. | reverse complement strand
CAGCTCGCCCTCTTCAAGGACAGGGTCCTCAAGGGCGTCCTCCACGAGATAGGCCACGGCTTCGGCCTTGAGCACTGCTCCAACGACTGCGTCATGAACTCCCCCGCGAGCATGGAGGAATGGGACTCCCGGTTCCCGGGCTACTGCGACTCCTGCTTCATCAACCTCAAGAGAGCAGTGGAGTGGTCGGAGCTCAGCCTCAGGCACAGCGAGGGGGAGAAAAGGTTTTAGCCTTGCCGACGTTTCCACGGTTGATGTGGCCGGGTAGGGCTTCCAGGTGGGACGTCGAGGCCGCCGCCAGGGCAATGCCCCACTACTTCTCGGTTCTCAGGGGAGAGGAGGAGCCCAACTTCTTTCTCGCCAGGAATGTAGCGGTGAGCTTCCGCGGAGACGAGCCCCTGGACGAGCTCTGGGGGCTTCACGAAGAGGGAATGGAGAGGCTGAGGGAAAACGACCTTGCAGAAAAGCCGGAGAAGAGCCTCCTCGACCTAAAGGCGACCATAGCGGATAGAATCCTCGAGTCCTGCACCCTATGCGAGGTTAAATGCGGGGTGAACAGGAGGGAGAGCATCGGATACTGCCGCGTGAAAGAGAGCCTCGTCGCGAGCGACTTCCTCCACTACGGGGAGGAGCCAGAGCTGGTGCCATCCTACACAGTCTTCTTCTCCGGTTGCAACTTCCGGTGCGTCTTCTGCCAGAACTGGGACATAAGCCAGTACCGAGTCGGGGTCGAGCACGTTCCCGAGTTCATGGCGCTGAAAATAGATGAGGCGTTCAAACGGGGCGCCAGGAACGTGAACTTCGTCGGGGGAGAGCCGACGCCCAACCTGCCCTTCATCCTCGAAACGCTGAGGCACGTTAAGGCCCCGATTCCGGTCGTCTGGAACTCCAACATGTACATGAGCGAGGAAGCCATGAGGCTCCTTGACGGAATAGTCGACGTCTACCTCGGGGACTTCAAGTGGGGAAACGACGGCTGTGCGAGGAGGTACTCAAAGATCCCACGCTACTGGGAGGTCGTGACGAGGAACTTCCTGCTCGCCAGGGAGCACTTCCGGGCCGACTTCCTGATAAGGCACCTCGTTCTTCCGGAGCATCTCGAGTGCTGCACGCGGCCGGTTCTCGAGTGGACAGCCGAAAACCTTGGAAGGGACGTTCGGGTAAACGTAATGTTCCAGTACAGGCCCGAGTACCGGGCGGGCAAATATCCGGAAATCGACAGGGGGCTGAACCGGGAAGAAATGGGGGAGGCCGTGAGGATCGTGGAGGAGCTCGGGTTCAGATACGCCCTCGTGGGCTAACTCTCGGCGATTTCCCTGAGCTTCCTTGCCTCCTCGAGCACCTTGGCGGCATGGCCCTTTGCGCGGACGTTGATCTTCTTCCAGACGATCTCGCCCTCTGGGTTCAGGATGAAGGTGCTCCTTATCACTCCCTCGTACTCCTTTCCATAGCGCTTCTTCTTGCCCCACGCTCCGAGGGCCTTTATCAGCTCCGCGTTGGGGTCGCTGAGAAGCCTGACCTTCAGGTTGTGCTTCTCCTTGAACTTCAAATGACTCTTCACGGAGTCCTTTGAGACGCCGATGACCTGAAAGCCCAGCTTCTCGAACTCCGGCAACAGCTCCGTGAACTCCTTAGCCTCGGTCGTGCAACCGGGCGTGTTGTCCTTCGGGTAGACGTAGAGCACCGTCCACTTTCCGAGGACGGCGTCCTTAAGGGAAAGCTCATTCCCTTCCTCATCAAAAACCCTTACCTCAAGCGGGTTCATACCATCACCTGGATAATTAGGGCGCCCTAATTATTAAGCCTTTTGGCAAAGGTTATTAGGAACCGTCCCGAAGGGGGAGGGGGTGGAAGATTATGAGGCTCCCATCACACAAGACGAAGATCATAGCCACGATAGGCCCCTCATCCCTCAAGAGAGAAACGATAGAGGCCATGCTGAAGGCAGGGATGAGTGTCGCGCGCATAAACTTCGCCCACGGCGATCTGGAACAGCACGCCCGGACAATAGAGCTCGTTAGGAGCGTCTCGGAGAGGCTCAACAGGCCCGTCGCCATTCTGGGCGACCTGCCAGGGGTTAAAATCCGAGTTGGGGAGATAGCCAACGGCTCGGTGGTTCTGAGGCGCTGGCAGACGGTGACGCTCACCACCAGGGACGTCCTCGGGAACGAGGGCGTCATTCCCGTCCAGTTCAAGGACTTTCCGAAGCTGGTCTCCAAGGGGGACGTCATCTACCTCAGCGACGGCTTCATAGCGCTGAGGGTTGAGGAGGTCAGGGGGGCGGACGTGGTCTGCAAGGTCCTCGTCGGCGGAACGCTCTTCTCCCACAAGGGCATAAACGTCCCCAAGGCGAGGATGGCCATTGATGCTGTTACTGAAAAGGATCTGGAATTCATAGAGTTCGCCATCGAGCACGGCGTTGACGCGGTTGGCATAAGCTTCGTCGGCTCGGCCTACGACGTGCTCAAGGTGAGGCGCTTCGTGGAGGAGCGGGATGCCCGGATGTTCATCGTGGCCAAGATAGAGCGCCCCGACGCGGTCAAGAACTTCGACGAGATACTGAACGCCGCCGACGGAATAATGATAGCGAGGGGCGACCTCGGCGTTGAGATGCCGATAGAGAGGCTCCCCATCCTCCAGAAGAAGCTCATATACAAGGCCAACTGCGCGGGGAAACCGGTCATAACCGCCACCCAGATGCTCGAGAGCATGACCGGGGAGAAGCTTCCCACGAGGGCGGAGGTTACTGATGTGGCCAACGCCATCCTCGACGGCACCGACGCGGTTATGCTCTCCGAGGAAACCGCCGTGGGGAAATACCCCGTTGATGCCGTTAGGATGATGGCGAGGATAGCGAAGACGACCGAGGCCTACCGCGACTCCCTCTGGTCGGCCCGCATAGTCGAGCTCAAGATGAGCGAGTGGAAGGGCAGGGTTCAGCGGAAGGGGACAATAAAGGACGCCATAGCGAGGAGCATCATCGAGGCGCTGAACTCGATAGACGTCAAGTATATCCTGACCCCGACGAGGACAGGGGAAACCGCCCGTCTGATATCACGCTTCAAGCCAAAGCAGTGGGTTCTGGCCTTCGTGACTGATGAGTGGGTCGGCAACACGCTGATGTTCTCCTACGGCGTTTACCCGTTCACCGTCGAGGAGACGAGCGAGGAGGAGATACTGCGGGTCATCGGAGGTCTCGGGCTGGTCAAGGAGAACGATACGGTGCTACTAACCAAGGGGACGCCCATAGGCAAGACCGTTGGGACCAACACCATAAGGATCTTCACAGTCTGACCCCAAATTTTTTTAGTGCCGCGGTGAAATATCCTGTCCGTTGAGGTGGGCCTATGAACATCGATCAAATCCTCGGTGCAACGATTGTTTTCGGAGCCTACGGCTTTATGCTGTACCTTCTCCATGTCTCCAACCGCACGATAGCGGAGATGAAGAGGCTCAGGGTTGAGAGACGGAGGAGGTACGCCAAGAAGAGGATAGGACACGTCCTTGAGGTTCAACGGGATACAAGGCACAGGAGGCGGTGAAATGGAGAACGGTGAAACCATCGAGCTCTCCAGGGGTCTCTCGCTCGTTCACCTGATGATGATGGGAATGGGGATGATGATAGGGGCCGGCGTCTTCGTGGCGACCGGATACGCCATCGGCTTCGCCGGGCCCGGCGGCATACTCGTTGCCTTCGCTCTCAACGGTCTCATTGCTTTCTTCTCGGCCATGTCATTCGCCGAGCTCGCCTCCGCTCTCCCAACGGCCGGCGGTGCCTACACCTACATCGACGAGGCCTTCAAGGGGCTGATAGGCTTCGTCTCGGGCTGGATGAACTGGTTCGCCCTCACCGTCGCCGGGAGCCTCTACGCCATAACCTTCGCGACCTACACCGTTTTCCTCCTCGAGGGAACGGGCTGGTTCAACAACCTCGGAATCGACTCCTGGCTGGCTATCAAGGTGCTCGCGCTCGCCATTGCGCTGGTCTTCATCGCCATAAACTACATCGGCGTCTCCGAGACGGGCAACATCGAGAACCTCATAACCCTCGGCCAGATGGGGACGCTCGCATTCATCGGGCTCTTCTCGATTTACTACATCTTCGTCCACCCCGAGAAACTCGCCCACTTCAGCGACTTCGTGCCCAACGGCTGGGACAAGGTGCTCATGGCGATGGGCTTCACCTACGTCGGCTTTGAAGGTTATGAAGTCATAGCACACGCCGGCGAGGAGGCGGTCAACCCCAAGGAAACCGTGCCGAAGGCGATACTCTACTCGGTGGTTGCCGTTACGGCAACGTACCTCCTCTTCGCCTTCGCGGCCATAGTGGGCGCCGAACCCGGCAACGTGCCCGTCCACGAGTGGTTCGCCGAGCTCGGACCCGTTGGAATGGGTGAGGCGATAAAGGACCTGATGCCCTACGGCGGGCTCCTCATAACCCTGGCGGCGATATTCTCTTCCACCTCGGCCCTCAACGCCACAGTCTACTCCTCAACGAGGGTTCTCTTCGCGATAAGCAGGGACGGGAGGCTTCCGGGGATATTCTCCAGGATACACCCGGTCAGGAGGGTTCCCCACTACGCCCTCTTCGCCTCCTCCCTCATAATCCTCACGATAGCGGTGGCCTTCCCGATAGAGGACGTGGCGGCGAGTGCGGACATAGTCTTCCTCCTCATATTCCTCCTCGTCAACGCGGCGGTGATAAAGATAAGGAACGAGCGCGGCGATGAGCTGGATTATGGCTTCCTGATGCCCTACTTCCCCTACATACCCCTGCTGGCGATATTCTTTCAGGCGATACTCTCGCTCTGGGTCTTCAACGTCAGTCCAACCGCTTGGGCCATAACCATAGCCTGGGTAATCATCGGCCTCGTGGTATACAGGAGCTACGAGGGGGCCAAGGTCGAGCCCTTCAAGTTCGAGCGCGAGACGGTCTTCGAGGAGGGCAGGCCTTCCAAGTACCGGATAATGGTGGCCGTCTCCAACAGGAAGAACGCAGGGGTTCTGACGAGGTACGCCGAGACGATAGCGGAGCGCGTTGGGGGCGAGCTCCTCATAGTGAGCGTCGTCACGGTTCCGGAGCAGACCCCGCTCGAGGAGGCCAGGCGGTTCGCGGACGAGGCCATAGGTGTCGTTAGGGAGGCAAAGGCCCACACCTCCGGAAAGGTCGGCGTTGAGGGAATCATCTACTACTCCCACAGCGTTTACAGGGGCATAATGAGCGCCGTCAGGGACAAGAAGGTCGACCTGCTCGTCCTGGGCTGGGAGGGCCGCTCCCGGTGGAGCAGGTACGTCCTGGGAAGCAACCTCGACAGGATAGTCAAGAACGCGCCCTGCAACGTCATCGTGGTGAAGCCCGGCGACACGGAGGAGCGCGGGAGGATCGAGAGCATACTCTTCCCGACGAGGGGAGGCAGGCACGCCAAGATGAGCGCCGAGCTGGTGTCCCTCTTGGCGAGTGCTCACAACGCCAGGGTTACAGTCCTCACGGCCAAGTCGGGGGAAAACGAGAGGAAGCTCAGGGAGAGGCTCAAACCCGTGGTCGAGAAGATACCCGGGGCCGAGCTGAAGGTGGTGGACGGGGAGCCGGTTTCTGCAATACTCGCCGAGTGCGGGAAGCACGACCTCGTGGTCATGGGGGCGACGAGGGAGCCGCTCTTCAAGAGGCTCGTCTTCGGTGAAGTTCCGGAGAAGGTTGCCAGAAAATGCAGGAGGACGGTGCTACTGGTCAAGATAAACCGGGGCATAAGGGCGAGGATAAACCGCCTCGTGGGCAGGAGGGTGGAGTGAGCTGGGTTTCTGCCCTTTCCAATTTTTGGACTTCCAGACTGCCCAATGCGCCGCTTCTTGGTTCCCTGCGAGTGGGCGGAGTTCTCCCACGGAGGAGGCCCCAACGTGACACGTCCGGGCAACCGTTATAAGGCCTCTCTCCCCACCGCTCAACATGAGAACCTTCATCATCAAGGCCAACAGGGCCCACACGAGGGCCGACTTCAGTCTCAAGGACCTTCCGGGCACGAGCGGGAGGATAGACCTGCTGTGTAGGTTCCTCAACTCGGCCTTCCTGCTCTCCCACGGTTTCAGGAAGAACGTCAGGGTCTGGCTCAGCCTCTACGGCCCGCCCAGCCCGCCGAAGGCGATACGCTTCGATGGCCAGCGAATGAAACCCAAGACCCTCAACCCCGACGAGCTCAGCACGGCGAAGCTGATAATAAAGGCCCTGAGGGCGGGAGAAAACCTCCGCGAGCCAGGAAAGGAATTAGAAGTTCTCCCCGGCATCTACGTCAGCAACCTCACCTTCGAGGACATCGTCAGGAGGACGTTGAGAAGCTCCGCCCTCTACTACCTCCATGAGGGGGGAAAGCCAATAGAAAAGGTCCACTTCCCAGCAAACGTCGCCTTCGTCCTGGGCGACCACGAGGGGTTAAGCAGGGAAGACGAGGCTTTTCTCGCTGGAATAGCGGAAAAGGTGAGCGTCGGGAAAAAGAGCTACCTCGCCTCCCACGTGGTGGCGTACGTCAACATCCACCTGGACTCGCTCACTCCTCCGCCCTGAGCTTCAGGGAGGTGTGCTCCTGCTTTAGCTCCTCCAGCTTTTCGAGGAGCTCCTCACTGGCCTCCTTCAGCTTAAGCGCCAGCTCCTCGAGCTCTTTTATTCTTTCCTCCAAAGCCTTCTCACGCTCCTCCAGCTCCTCCATAGCGATGGCGAGCTTCTCCTCCTCACCCTTCCTGTAGACCTCTATCTTCAGGCCGTTGTAGTCCCACTCGATGGTACCCTCTCTGATGCTGAATGGCACCGTTATCCTCACCACGTCGCCCTTCTCGACCCCCATTTCCTGGAGCCTCTCGAAGATGTGCTGGTTGAGCTCCCCCGCGGCGCGGACGACCTCCCTCGGGTCAACCTTTCCCCTTGTGATGGCAAAGAGAACGCGCCTGACCTTGTATGCGTAGCCAGAAGCCCGGACGAAGCCCGTGCTCAGTTTCATGGCCACCACCACAACCCTTTTAGCACGGGGAAGATAAATAACTAACGGTGAGAAAAGTGAACATCCTGATCTTCGGGCCGCCGGGGAGCGGAAAGTCAACCCATTCTCGAACCATAGTGGAGCGCTACGGTCTGACCTACATCTCGTCGGGCGATATGATAAGGGCGGAGATATCCGCAGGAACCGAGCTTGGGAGGGAGATGGCGAGGTACATCGAGCGGGGAGACCTCATCCCGGACACTGTGGTCAACACTCTCATAATCTCGAGGCTCAGGCGTCACAGGAGGAACTTCATAATCGACGGCTATCCAAGAACTGCAGAACAGGTTCTCGCCCTCGAGAACTACCTCTACGACCACGGGCTCAGCATCGATGTTGCCCTCGAAATATTCATCTCCAAGGAGGAGAGCATCGAGAGAATCTCCGGCAGGAGGATATGCCCGAGGTGTGGGGCAGTCTATCACCTCAAATACAGGCCGCCCAAAGTGCCCGGGAAGTGCGACGTCTGCGGCGCCGATTTAATCCAGAGAGATGACGACAGGCCCGAGATAGTGGCCAGGCGCTACGACCTGTACATCAAGAACATGGAGCCGATAATAAAGTTCTACCGGAAGCAGGGCGTATACGTGCGGGTGGACGGCCACGACAGTATAGAAGGAGTCTGGGAGCGCATAAGGCCCCTCCTCGACTACATCAGCGCTCGGGAGTCTCCTTCCCGAGAACGTCCATGAGGTCGCGGATTTCCTCCATCCCGGCGAGCTCCTTGGCCTCCTTCTCTATCTCGTCCATCCGGCTCATTATAATGCCCACAGTCTTGTCGCCGGGGTCTATGACTTTGACTTCCACCGAGATGTAGTCGGCGTTGAGCGTCCTGAGGTAGGACGTCGCCTTGTACTTCAGCTCCTTCGCGAGGTTCTCCCTCTCATAAGCCGGCCTCTCCTTCGGCAACAGCACCGTGACTGTCAGCTTCGGTCTACCGTCCGGAGGCATGGTCAGGGCTATCGTCGTGAACTCCACGCCCTTGTCCTTTAGGTATATCATCAGGCCCTTCCCAAGCCTTTCCAAGGTTCTCCTCAGGTCTTCCGGACAGTTCACGACGAGGCTTGTCTCCTCCCCCCTCTGACGCGGGTGGGAGGTCGTCTCCGCTGTCTTAAAACCAACGACCTTAAACTGAACGTTGTACAGCTTTCCAAAGGTCCTATTGGCATTCTCTGTTAGCCTGTCAAGAACGCCGGAGATTATCGAGTCCAGCTCCCCGGGCAGAAAGGTTTCGGGTTTGCGTACCTCGAATATGAAGGCCAGCTTTATCTCCCTTCCCTCTGGCCTTGCACCGGCTTTTATGGACACGAGCTCCACACCTAAGGTCTCGAGGGCGTCCTTTATGCCGCCCGCGAAGAGCTTCTCGATCACGGGATAGTACTCGGGAGGGTCAACGGTCAGTACGGTCATCCTTTTTTAGTACGGCGAAATCACTTTAAGGGTTTCCATCGAAGGGGCTTTAGGTGACCCTAATGAAGGTGAGGTTTTACGCGACGTTTAGGGAGATAATCGGGAGGAAGGAGGTTGAGGTTCACGGGGTCAAGACTGTTCGCGAACTCATCGACTACCTCGCGGAGCACTACAACCCGGAGATACGGAAGCAGCTCCTCGAGACCCCCAGGGTCGGCGAGAACAAGCCCATAGACGGCATGGTCCTCGTTAACGGTCACAACGTGCTCCACCTCAAGGGGCTCGATACCGAGCTCAAGGAAGAGGACGTGGTTCACATATTCCCACCGGCGGGGGGTGGCTGAATGGCGGTGGCGGAGCTGTGCCTCTTTCCCCTCGGGACCGAAACCCCAAGCGTCGGCGAGTACCTCAGGCCGGTCATCGAGGTCATCAGGGAGAGCGGTCTCAAGTACCAGCTCTGTCCGATGGGGACGGTCGTTGAAGGCTCCGTTGAGGAAATACTGGACCTCGTCAAGAGGTGCCACGAGGCCATCTTCAAGGCCGGGGCGAAGAGGGTCGT
Source organism: Thermococcus sp. (assembly GCA_027062125.1). GTDB lineage: Archaea > Methanobacteriota_B > Thermococci > Thermococcales > Thermococcaceae > Thermococcus. Next base: position 6,883 of record JAMOTW010000147.1, on the reverse strand, counting down.
CATCAGCCTGAGGATAGACGACAGAACCGACAAGCCACTGACGATAGAGGGTAAGATGAGGGTGTGATATGGCGGAGTACTTCAACAAAATTGCCCACCGCTACGACGACTGGTACAGAACCAAGACCGGGCGTTACGTGGACAGGACAGAGAAGTGGCTGGTCTTTTCGATGCTGAGGAGCAGGGGAGGGAGGGCCCTCGACCTCGGCTGTGGGACCGGCAACTACACACTCGAGTTGAAGGAGCGCGGCTTCGACGTGATAGGCCTCGACGCCAGCGAGGGAATGCTTGAGGTAGCGCGCTCAAAGGGGCTGGAGTGCGTCAAGGGCGACGCCTACAGCCTCCCGTTCCCGGACGAGAGCTTCGACCTCGTGCTGAGCGTCACGATGTTCGAGTTCATCCATGAGCCGGAGGAGGTAGTTCGGGAAATCCACCGCGTCCTGAGGCCCGGTGGCGAGGTTATCATAGGGACGATGAACGGGAGGAGCTCGTGGTTCCTCTTTAAGAGGCTCAAGAGCCTTTTCGTGGAAACGGCCTACCGCTACGCGCGCTTCTACACGCCCGGGGAGCTCGAGAAGCTGTTGAGAAACGCTGGATTCGCCGAAGTCGAGAGCGCCGGAGTTATCTTCTTCCCCTCCTTCTGGCCCTTCCTTGGCCTGGCGGAGAGCCTTGACAGGAAGTGCTTCAGGAGATGCAAGTCCATAGCGGCCTTCGTTGCCGCCAGGGGGCGGAAGGCTTGAAGGGAATCCGCCTGATAACCCGCGATGAGGCCTTCCAGAGGGCCGAGCACATAAGGGACGAGTACCGGGCGCTCTATGGCATAGACTTCGAAATCGAGCATGCATTTCTTCCCGTTGAGCTTCTCATTCCCACCCAGGCCCAGCTCAGCGAGATGAAGCTCCTGGTGGTTTTGGAGGAGATAAAACACGGCTACGACGCCCCGATAACGGTCATCCCCTACCGCGGCAGATACTACATCATAGACGGCCACCACAGGGCCTTTGCCCTCTGGAAGCTCGGCTTCGATCAGGTCGAGGCCCTCGTCCTCAGGCCGAAGGCGAGGTTCTTCCCCGGGGTCGTGAGGACGGCGGAGAAGAGCGGGCTGAAAAGCCTCGGGGACATAAAAATAGTCAGGGATTAGGAGGGCTCAGCCCTCCCACATGACGTACTCCTTCTTGGCAATGAATATCGGCTCCACGCGCTTCTTGACGACCACGACCTTGTCCTCGCCGTACTTCTTGTAGAGATCCTGGATGTAGTTCTCGAAGACGTCGCCGGGCATCGACGCATGGGCGGTTATGGTGTTGTCCCCGGCCTTGACGCTCAGGGTTTTGACCGGAACGTAGGTTATGATATCCATGTGGGGCTCAAGGTAGAAGTCGTCGCTGTAGATGTCCTTCCCGTTGGGGGCGACGTAGTAGACGATGCTGGCCCTGAGGGTGAGCTGGACGCTGTCGTAGTCCTTCCTGAATGCCGCCTTCAGTTCCAGGTCCCCGCTCTGGCCCTCCTTGAGGATGTAGGTGGGCTTCGCGGTTTTCCCGTTCACCTTGGGCTCTCCGTTGAGCACGCCGACCGGGCCGTCCTGGACGAGGACGAAGCGGTAGCCGGTAGCGTTCGGCACGACGAGGCTGACCTCGACGGGGGTCTCGTTGAGGTGGTCGATGTTGAGGTTCTCCACTAAAACCTCCCTCTTGACGAGATCCGTGCTGTTGTAGGCCTCGAATACCAGTGTGGCATCCTTAACGTCCCTTCCGAAGGCCGAAATCCAGAGGCGGAGCTTCTGCTCTCCAAGCGGGAGTTTTCCTCCGTTCGTGGTGCTGTAGAAGGGCACCCAAGTACCGTTCTGGTACTTGTCAATCCTGTAAACCGCGAAGGGCCTGAACTCGTAGGTTGCAACACCGCCGTTGTCGTAGACCGGCTTGAAGTTGGCGAAGAGCTTCTGCGCATCCCACGGCTCGTAGGAATAGGGCAGGTGGAAGGCGAGCCTCACGAAGTTGCTGAAGGCCACCTTTTCATAGGCCAGCATGCCGTAGTTGCCGAAGACGTAGAGCACGTAGGGGATGTCGCCCCTTCCCTGTATGGTCTCTCCCATCGAGAGGTCGATGGTCATGATCGGCTGGTACTTGCCCTGGGAGGTTCCAACGTAGACGACCGTCTTCCCGCTCTCGTTGGCGTACTGGATGTACTGCTTGGGTATGAGCTGGAACATCGGGACGTGGCTGTACTCGTAGTAGTCTATCGCGCCGCCGAGGTAGCTTATGGCGTTGAACTTGTAGATGTCCTGCTGCCAGACTATCATGTAGTTGAGCTCCCAGGCCTCGAAGTCCTGCTCGGCATCGTTTCCGTAGTGCGAGAAGAAGTCGGCAACGATGTAACGCCGGTCGTAGGCGTGACCACCGTCGGTCGCGCTCCTCCTGTTGGAGAGGAGGCTGGACTCAATCCAGTAGCCGTAGTCCCACCAGCTCGTGGCGCTGTCGAGAGGGTCGGAGTTCTCCTTCAGCCAGTTCAGGGTGTTGACCCAGCTGGCCGGAACCGAGCCCTGAGCCTTCGAGTAGTTGGTGGCCTGGGCCTCCATGTACTGGGCCCCTATTATCGGCAGGGGCACGAAGAGGAGCACCAGCAGGAGTGCGTAGAGGGCCTTCGTGCCCGTGCTCTCCTTCATGTTCTCGACGTAGAGGAATACCTCACCGATGGCTATTCCTGCAAGGAGGATTACAGCTCCCGAGGCCTGGAATACGAAACGGACTGCTGTGAGGAGCAGGTAGAGGGAGCCGAGATAGTAGGAGACGATGAAGATTTCCTTGTAACCCGTGAGGTCGTTTCTGGTGAGCTTCAGGATGAAGCGGACGAGGATCATCACGAATCCCACCAGCGAGAGGAGGAATATAAGGCCGTCCTTGGACTTGATGCTGTAGTAGCCGGCTATAGTCTTCCAGTCAGTTCTCGCAAGCTCGGCGACCGTCTGAAAGAGCGGGTTGGACTGGTAGGCGGCGCCCATGAACTTGAGCAGGTCCCTTCCGAAGTAGCCGTAGAATGCAAGGAATCCGACGACCGCTATGGCCAGTATGGTCCCGAACCTGTGCTTCTTGTCGGAGTAGTTGAGTCCCAGCCTTTCACCGTAGAGCATCACCGCCACGAGGATGGAGAGGGCAATGAAGGCCTCGAGTGCAAAGAGGAGGAAGCCGCGAATGCCGACGAAGCCCGTGTATGAGACAGCAAGACCAAGCACCAGGGAAAGGCCGTAGAGCGTGAAGAAGTCCCTCACGAAGTCCCTCAGAGCCTCCATCATTCCGAAGGTGAAGAACACCACCACGGCTATACCCGCCACCAGGAGCAGTATGCCCACACCGAAGTTGCTTCCGGTCCAGACTCCCATGTAGAGGACGCTGGAAATCAGGAACAGGATTCCGCCGGCTATCTTCTTCCAGTTCCACTCCTTCTCATCGAGGTAGACAAGCAGGAAGTAGACCGCGAAGAGGAAGAACATCATGAAGGGTCCTTCACCACGGTTGTTGCCGGACATTGTCTTGGTGAAGCTGGAGTAGGAGAAGGTCATGAAGGCCGCTCCCCAGATGCCGGCCCAGTCGGAGTGAAGCTTCTTTCCGAGGAGGTAGACAGCTATGACCGTCATTGCACCAACGAACGGCGGCCAGAGCTTGAACGCTCCCATGACGTCCGTGCCGAAGAGGGCGTGGGTTATCTTGTAGAAGACTGCCTGAACCGTGTAGAGGCCCAGATAGCCGGCGGCCTTTATACCCGCCGGAGGGTCGGCGTAGGCGAAGTACCTAGGTATCCACTGGCTTATGGCCTGTTTGTACATCTCGTAGTGGAAGAACGTGTCCGGGTCGAGGAAGGTCTTGTAGTTGGAGGTTATGTTCCTCAGCTTAAAGCCCACGTAGGCCAGCAGGAGTGCTATCAGCGGAAGGCCGTAGGCTTTGAAGAGGGAATAGTATTTGGAAACGGAACTGCCACTACCCTTCTGTTTTTGCTTCTTCCGTTTCTCCTTAACGTCGGTTTTCACCATTGGGAATCACCTCATTCCACCGTTACGGACTTTGCAAGGTTCCTCGGCTTGTCGGGGTCGTTGCCCCTCAAAACCGCGAGGTGGTAAGCTATGAGCTGGAGCGGGACGACGTAAACTATCGGGCTGAGGAGTTCATCAACCTCTGGCATCTCAATGAAGGCGTTGGAAACACGTTTCAGCTCTTCATTATCTCCAAGGGTTATTATGAACGCCCCCCTCGCGCGGGACTCCTCTATGTTGCCCACCATCTTGTCGAGGGTCCTGCCGCTCGGCGCTATTGCAACCACAGGGACGCCGTCCTCGAGCAGTGCCAGGGGGCCATGCTTCAGCTCGCCGGCGCTCAGGCCCTCGGCGTGGATGTAGCTTATCTCCTTGAGCTTCAGCGCGCCCTCGAGGGCGGTCGGCACGCTTATTCCCCTGCCGATGTAGAAGAAGTCGCTCTTTTCGGCCAGGCTCTCGGCCAGCTCCCTAAGACCCCCATCGTACTTTAGGACGCTCTCAACCATCTCCGGGACAGATTTGAGGCCGTTCTCGAGCTCGTTCAGGTAGTCCTCGTCCACCGTTCCGAGGACCCTCGCCAGCTCGACGGCGAGCATAGTCAGAACCGTCAGCTGAGTGGTGTAGGTCTTCGTTGCCGCGACGCCTATCTCGGGGCCGGCGTGGGTGTACAGCGTTAGATCCGCTATTCTAGTCGCCATACTTCCAACAACGTTGACTATAGCAAGAACTTTGGCGCCCTTCTTCTTGGCCAGCTTCATGGCCGCCAGGGTGTCGGCCGTCTCGCCGCTCTGGGTTATCGCTATAACGAGGGTGTTCTCATCGATGAGGTCCTCGAACTCGTAGCGGAACTCACTGGCGTCTTCCACTATCGGAACTTTCCTCGCGAGGCGCTGGAAGAGGTACTTGCCGACGAGGCCGGCATGGTAGGAGGTGCCCATCGCCACTATGAAAATTTTCTCGTATTTCGCTATCTCCTCGGCAACTGCCCTTATCACGTCAGCGTTTCCGTGGATTGCGTCCCTTATTGCCCCCGGCTGCTCGTATATCTCCTTGAGCATGAAGTGCGGGAACCCGGCCTTCTCGGCCATCTCGAGGGTCCACTCTATTTCGTGGACGGGCTTTTCAACGATCTCGCCCGTGTCGAGGTTCTTGACAACGTACGAGTCCTTCGTGAGGATGGCATACTCCCCGTCGTCGAGGAAAATCGCCTTGTTCGTGTACTCCAGAAAAGCCGGGACGTCGCTGGCCGCGAAGTTCTCGCCCTCACCGATTCCAAGGACGAGCGGGCTCTCGTTCCTCACGAAGTAGAGCCTGTCGGGCTCACCGGTGTAGATTATCCCGAGGGCGAAGGAGCCTTTGAGCTTAAGGAGAGCCCTCCTCATGGCCTCTTCAAAGCTTTCGGTGGACTCCAGCTCCTCCTCTATGAGGTGAACTATAACTTCAGTGTCAGTGTCACTCTCGAACCTGTGGCCCCTTTTCAGGAGCTCCTCCTTGAGCTCCGCGAAGTTCTCGATTATCCCGTTGTGAACGAGCGCTATCTTTCCGGTGCAGTCGGTGTGGGGATGAGCGTTAACATCGCTGGGGACGCCGTGGGTTGCCCAGCGCGTGTGGCCTATGCCCCTCCTTCCGGGCATCTTAAGGAAACCGAGCTTCTCGGTCAGTTCGTCTATTTTACCTGCCCCCTTCCTTATGAAGAGTTCTCCACCCTCTTCGGTCACGATCCCAGCAGAATCATACCCTCGGTATTCGAGTCTCTTGAGCCCCTTGACTATCACTTCACAGGCAGGCCTGTTCCCAATGTAGCCTATTATTCCACACACGGCAACCACCCGCTGGATTACTCTCTTCCCTGATAAACCACCGGAAGTTAAAAGCCTTTCTCAGAGGGGCTTTCGCGGAGGTTCATATATCCTCTGGTTCAGCCGTCGATGGGAAAAAGCCTTTATAGTTCCTTGGATACCCATTCCGGGTGGGCCGATGGACAGAACCCTTGACGAGTTCATCAAGGACGCGGTGAAGGGGGCAAAATCTGAAGAAATTCCCCGTAAAAAGAGGAAGCGTCTTAAATCGACCAGCCTCGAGTCTTTTCTTCCCGAGGAGCACGTGAACTACTTTAAACAGCTTCGCATCGGCTCGAAGAGGATAAGAAACGCGAGGATAGAGGAGCTATAGCCCCTCCGCTATCACAGCCCTGTCCCCCAGCTGGAAGACGAAGGCCCTTCTATCCCCCTTCAGGTTCGCCTCCACGCGCTTCCTGAACTTCCAGTACTCACCATCGGGCACGCTTATCCTCAGCGTCGCCCTCCCAAAGCCCTCCTTCCTCAGGAAGTCGTTTATCCTGATGGGATGGAACGGAACGATTCCGGCGACGCGGTAGGTTCTCTTGAGGTATGGGCTCTTGATCTCCTCGTCTCCGGTCGCCAGAACGCGCCTCCTCTCGCGGAGCAGCATCCTCGCCTCGACGGGGAGGTGATGAAGGAGTTCATTTATTAGATCCGCGTAGTCGACGGCCTGCGGAATCTCGTAGAGGTACTCGCCCGGCTCGTCCGCCCACTCCACGATGTCTTCAAGGTTCGGGTCGCTCTCGATCCTGGCCCCCGCTGGGAGTATGACCGCGCTCCTCTCGGCCCTCGCGAGCGGCTCCGTGTAGAAGGCCAGCCTGTTCAGGGCCCCGAAGAGGTCTATGTACTCAAACTCGCCCTTCCAGGGAACCCTCTCGCGCCTTATCTGGGGCGGGAGGTCAAAGATGAACGAATCCGTCTTCTTTGAGTAGGCCTCGTAAATCCTCAGCGGGCTGGGAAGGAGGTCCTCGAGCCTCCTCTCCGGCATCTCTGGCGGTCTGGCCGGGTCTGAGAAAAT
>JAMOTW010000146.1 GCA_027062125.1 Thermococcus sp. | reverse complement strand
CGGCGTTTATGAACTCGATGTTCGAGACGCCGTACTTCTCGGCGTTCTTCCGGGCGAACTCAACCTTCAGCGGGTCGATGTCGATTCCATACGCTCTTTCGACCTCCATCGCGTAGAATATGAGCTGGATTCCAATGCCGCAGGAGACGTCGGCGATGCTCTTCACTCCAAACTCTTTGAGGCGCTTGGCGCGGTATTTAGCGACCTCCTCATGGGTCGAGTAGCGCAGCCCCTGGAGGTCCATCCAGAGGTCATCGCGCGAGAACTTGTCCTTCGCTCTTATCCTCGCCCTCGCTATCTCAGCTATGAGCTCCCAGTTCTCGCCAAGCCTCGCGCGGAGCTTCCTCTCGTCAAAGCCGCGCCTTATGAGCTCGACCGCTTCCCTCACCTTCTCCTCGGTTACCCCCTCGAGCATGTTTCCGCCTAAGGGGAGAGGCTTAAAAACGTTGCCCGCGATAGTTCCAGAGGTGGTTCAATGGACTGGAGGAAAGTCACCTTCGCTCTAATACTCCTCATAACCACGGCGGGCTCCTTCTGGTACGTCTACGACTTTGCCTCACAACCGGTTTTCCACGATTACGTGAGCGACGAGGTCTGGTACGTCCCCGCGAGCAGGAACATCCTCCACCGGCTCGGGGTTACCCTCACCTACGTGAACGAGAGCAGCGGCTCGATGGGGGTGAACGTGATCTTCTCGAATCAGAGCGTCAGGATAAAGTACCAGTACGACGTCGAGAAAATTGCAATCAGGCACAATGCAACCTACGAGAAGGAGTACCTCAAGTTCCCGGGAGTTTATTTCGAGATTCCCCCCGAGCAGTTCGATGCCTTTCTCGATGAGCTTTCCGCGACCGTTCCTGGGGAGGCATACTACGTCGTCCCCGGCTTCTGGTATCCCGACAAGGAGAACATTCAAAACTATCTCAACACCGAGCACCCCTTCCTCGGAAAGGACTTCATAATGCTCGGCATGCTCCTCGAGGATAAGCCCGTGAACTGGCGCATTCCCGGGATAATCGCCTTCGTTTTAACCGCCCTCCTCGTAGCCCTCGTAACCTACAGGATAGGCAAGAGCTACCTCGCCGCCATCATAGCGCTGGTCTTCACGGTCGCAGACCCGACGCTTCAGGCCATGTCCACCGTCGCCATGCTCGACATCTACGTCGCCCTTGGAGTTGCCCTCTTCGTCTTCCTCCTCGCCTATGAAAAGGACCGCGGAGCGGCCTTTGCTGTTGGACTGGCCGGCGCCGCAAAGCTCAGCGGCGGCTTCGGCTGGCCTGTGCTCCTGCTCAGGGCCTTCAAAAGGGAGAAGAGCGTAGTCGGCTTCCTCCTCACCATACTCGTGCTCCCGGCACTCGGCTTCTTGATCCCGAACGTTCCGGCGATGGTCGCGGTGGGGCCGGAGAAGTGGTTCGACGACCTCCTCGGGAGCTTTAAGTGGCATCTCTCGAACAAGGGCGGCCATCCGGCGGCTTCTCCTGTCTGGGAGTGGTTCGTGAACAGAAAAGCCTTTGCGCTGCACTACGACCCCAACGTGTTCGCCCAGACCGACCCGTTCCTCCTACTCGCGATGGTGCTGTTTATCCTCGCCCTCCCGTGGCTTTACAGGAGAAGGGGCGGGCTTCTTGCCCCGTTCGGCGTCTTCTGGAGCACGACCCTCCTGTTCCTCCTTCAGTACCTCCTCGGGGGGACGACCCAGTTCAGCTTCTATGCCACGGCCCTTGTTCCGCCCGCTGCTGTAGTGATGGGCGTGGCGCTGAGAGAACTCCTCCGCTGGGAAGCCTTCACGGACTCCCTGTGGCTCTACCTTGAGTGGCTGTTCGAGATAAGGGACAGGATAAGGCTGAGGCTGGGAAGGTGAAAAAACCGTTAAGGGCCTGTTAGGCTTTTCTCGCCCTTCCTTTTCTTGAATTTTCGAGAAGATGTTGATTTCTCAAGTGGGCTTCACGTTCCACCCCAGCAAACGTAATCCTTAAAAAGTTATGAGCTAAGTATTATACCATGTCAATAACTTTCGTTGACAGAGAGAAAGAGCTTGAGTTCCTCGAAAGGCTGTGGGAGGGGAAAAACTCCTTCCTCCCCGTTTACGGCAGGAGGAGGGTCGGCAAAACGAGGTTAATCAAGGAGTTTATCGCGGACAAGCCGGCAATCTACTACCTTGCCCGGAACAGTACGTATCTCCACAACCTCCGGGGTTTTTCGAGGGCGATTCTTGAGCGGTTCCCTGCCCCTTATCTGAGTGAGGAGTCGTTTTCGAGCTTTGCAGACGTTTTCAGGTATCTGAAGGAAAAGGGAAAGCTCATCGTTGTTATAGACGAGTTCCCCTACCTGATTCAATCCGACAGAAGGGTTCTCAGCGAGTTCCAGTACATAGTGGACGAGATAGTGAGGACATCAAGTCTCCATCTGATCCTTGTCGGTTCTTCAGTGGGGATGATGGAGGAGCACGTTTTGAGCCAGAAGAGCCCGCTCTACGGCAGGCGGGATGGCCAGATTAAGCTCTCCCCGCTGGGCTTCTTCGACTCGTGGAAACTTTTGCGGGTGAACGTTGAGGAGGCGGTCAGGATATACGGGGTAACCGGTGGAATTCCGGCCTACCTTGAGCTCTTTGAAAGGTTCGATGACGTGAAAAGGCTCGCCTTCGACAAGAGGGGCTTCCTCTATGCCGAAGGTGATTTTCTCCTTTCGAGCGAGTTGAGGGAGCCAAGGGTTTACAAGCTGATTCTCAAGGCAATAGCGGAGGGAAGGAGGAGGTTCAACGAGATAAGCACCTTCACGGGAATTCCCCGCTCGAACCTCTTCAAGTACGTCGAGGTTCTTGAGAGGCTTGGCTTCCTGAGGAGAGAGATCCCCGTAACTGCCAAGCCGAGGACGAAGAACACGCTCTATACAATAGCGGACAGCTACCTCGCCTTCTATTTCCGCTTCGTTGAGCGTTATAGGGACGAGATAGAGCTTGAGAGCCTCGAATTCTGGGAGGAGTTCATGGAGGAGTACAACCACTATCTGGGCAGGGTTTTCGAGGACGTTGCGAGGCAGTTCCTCATTGAGCTGAACAAAGCTGGAAAGCTCCCCTTCCGCTTCACGAAGATTGGGCGGTGGTGGAGGAGAGGTGAGGAGATTGATTTACTCGCTTTGAACGAGTGGGAGAAAAAGGCTCTTTTCATTGAAGTCAAGTGGAGGGAGCTGAGCGAGAGGGAAGCAGGGAGAATTCTGAGAGACCTTGAAAGGAAGGCCGAACTAGTCGGCTTAGATGAGTGGAAAAAGCATTATGGCCTCGTTGCGAAGGGAGTTCAGGAGAGAGAGAAGATTCAGGGGGATGATTGGTTGGTCTGGGACTTGAAGGACTTTGAGTTCATTTCAAAAACTCGTCCAGGCTGACCTGTCCTTTCTTCTTCGCTTTTTTGGCCTCTATTTCCGCCCTCAGCTTCTCCTCTATCTTCCTCAGCGTCTTCCAGCTCCGCCTGACTATCGGCGGGAACTCGCCGTGCTCGCGGTAGTAGTTCTCCAGGAACGCCCTCGTCCTCGGGTCGCTGGGGTAGCCGCTTCCAATTTCTCCGTACTCCTCCTTCAGCTTCTCTATAGCCCTGTCGCGGGTTACCTTCGCCAGGATTGAGGCCGCGGAAACTGGCACGAACTTGTCGTCGGCCTTGTGCTCGGCCACTATCTCCGCCTCAAAGTTCAGCCTCTTCCTGATGTCTTCGCCGAAGCGGGCCTCCTTCACGTCGGCGGCGTCGATGTATACCACGTCGGGCCTCACCTTGAGTGAGTTGAGGACCTTAACGAAGTTCTCCACCTCGAACTCGTTCAGTGTTCCCCCGCGGGAGTCTATCTCCTCCGGCCATAATTCGAGAATTACATAATCATCCAAAAGCTTAATTATCTCGTCGAAGAGCCTCTCGCGCCGCTTTGGCGTCAGCCTCTTGGAGTCCTTAACGCCGAGCTCCTCGAGTTTGGGGACGTTTTCCTCGTCAACAACGACCGCGGAGATAACCATCGGTCCGATGACAGGACCCCTTCCGGCCTCATCGATTCCAGCGAGCTTTCTGCCCAAGATTTCACCTCCTGAAGAGAAGGACGCCGTAGATGACGCCCAGCATTATCGTTGCCAGACCGCTCGGTGGTATGTCTGTGAGGTAGGCCAGAACCACCGAGGAGAGCTGGATTCCGAGGGTGAGGAGCAGGCTCACGCCGATGACCTTTCTCAAGTCGCTGCTCACCATCAGCGCTATAGCCCCCGGCAGGACGGCAACCACCTGAAGGGTGATGAGGCCAACCGTCTGGACGATTAAAGTGCCAATCGCACCCACGAGGACGTAGAGAACCATGAGGTACGCCCTCACGTTTCCGCCGTAGCTCTCCATTCCCTCAGGGTCGAAGCTCAGGTAGAGGAAGTCGCGGTAGAGGAAGAGCATGACGAAGAAGAGGAACGCACCGCCGAGGACGAGGACGGTGAGGCTGTTGAGGCTTATGAGGAAGATGTCGCCCGTGAGGTAGGAGACTATGCTCTCGCCGAGCGGGAAGTAGGGCCTGGTCGCCATGACCTTGTAGAGGACGCCGAAGCCGAGGACCGTTAATCCGGCGACGAAGCTGGCCACTATCCCCACGGCGGAGTCCGGGGAAAAGCCGAGCTTCTCGAGGTGAGCTATGAGGAGGACTATCGTGACCGTGACTATCAAAGCCGTCAGCATGACGAGGGCGAGGTTCTCGAAGAGCAGGCCGAAAATCATGCCGAGCACCGCTCCAAAGAGAAGGGCGTGGAAGAGCGCGTGGGTTAGGAAGGCCAGTCCCTTGGTATTGATGAGCGGGCTTAGCATCCCCAGGAGGACGCTGACCATTATGCTGGCGAGGAGAGCGCGGAGGAGGTACTCCGGGATCACAGCCCACCACCTCCGTGCCTGTGGATGTGGACGTCGCCTGTTATGCAGAAGAGCTTACCCTCAACCGGGATGACCCTTGCCAGGGGCCCGTAGACGGATTTGATGACGCTGTCCTGGAGCACCTCTTCCGGCCTTCCGAAGGCTATGAGGCGCTTGTTGATGAGCATCACCCTGTCCCCGACCTCGAGGAGAGGGTTTATGTCGTGGGTGGTTATCACCATCGTTATTCCCCGCTCGCGCTTTATCTTGTTGAGCACACCCGCAACCTCGGCCCTCGCGCTGGGATCGAGCGCCGAGAGAGGCTCGTCGAGGAGGAGAAGCCTCGGGTCGCTCATAAGGGCCCTCGCTAAAAGAACCCTCTGCTTCTGCCCGCCGCTCAGCTCGCGGAAGAGCCTGTCCTTGACGTGGCCCAGACCAACGAAGCCGAGAACCTCCTCCGCCTTCATGAGGGTCTCGCGGGGGATTTTGAAGTGGGCGAAGCCATACCTGTATATACCGCCCATAGCGACGACTTCCAAAGCGGTGAGCGGGACGCGCTCGTTGAGGCTGTGGCTCTGGGGGACGTAGCCTATCAGCTCCCTCGCCCCACAGGGTTCTTTCCCGAAGACCTCGAGCTTGCCCCTGTACTCCCTGTGGAAGCAGGCTATCGTCCTCAGCAGCGTGGTCTTCCCCGCCCCGTTTGGGCCCAGGAGGAGGAGCGTTTCCCCTTCATCGAGGGAGAAGTTTACCCCCTCCAGCGCGGGCTTCCCATCATAGGTTATGGTGAGGTTCTCGGCTTTTATCACCCTCATGGCCATCTCCGGGTTCATGTTGAACGGTTCATTTTTAAACTTTCATGCGGTCATAGTGGACAGAGGTGTGTAATGCGAGGCCCTTTGGGGAGCGGCCGTGGTGTCCCAGACACCAAAATGGCGCTGCTAATGGCACTCCTCTCCTCGGGATGCTTTCGTGGGTTTCTTAGCCTGTTGGCCGTGAGGGTCCACGGAACCCGTGGTCTGTGCAAAAATTTTAAAAGCACAGCCCTGTACTTCCATTAGAAAATTTTTGCAAGGCTCAGGTTTATAAGGGCCCGGGTTGAGCGAATGGAGGTGATGATCATGGCGTACCACAGACGTGGAAACAATAAGAAGAAGAAAAGCAGGCAGGTTCAGGGGGACGAGGTTATCCGTGTCCCACTGCCGAAGGAAGGACAGCTCTTTGGAATAATCGAGCAGGCCCTTGGTTCCGGCTGGATGGACGTCCGCTGCTCGGACGGCAAGATAAGGAGGTGCCGCATTCCGGGCAAGCTCAAGAGGCGCATGTGGATGCGCGTTGGCGACGTCGTCATAGTCCAGCCCTGGGAGGTCCAGAGTGACGAGCGCGGTGACATAGTCTACCGCTACACCAGAACCCAGGTTGACTGGCTCCTCAGGAAGGGCAAGATAAGCCAGGACTTCATCAGCGGCGGCGAGCTGCTGTTCTGAGTCCATCCTTTCAGCGGCCGGCAGTGATGGGCATGCGCGAGGAGGTCATTGAGCGCGAAGTCGAGGCGATGCTGGGCCTCAGGGAGAGGCGCGAGAAGGACAGCGAGCTCTACAAGATAGCCAACGAAGTCTTCGACAGGACCACCAAAGAAACCCTCGCCTACCTCCACCGCAGGGGCAAGATAGAGGCCCTCTACGGCGTCATCAGCACGGGCAAGGAGGCCAACGTCTTCGCCGGCGTCGATTCGGACGGGAACAGGATAGCGGTCAAAATCTACCGCACGTACACCACCGAGTTCAGGCGGATATGGGAGTACCTCGCCGCCGACCCGCGCATCGGCTACCTGCCGAAGGACATGAGGAAGCTCGTCTTCGTCTGGACGAGGAGGGAGTTCAAGAACCTCCAGAGGGCAATTAAATACGCGGTCAGGGTTCCGGAGCCAATAATCTTCAGGAACAACGTCCTCGTGATGGAGTTCATCGGGGACGAGCTCCCGGCGCCCAGGCTGAAGGACGTCGAGAGGGAGCTGTCCAGGGAGGACTTCGAGGAGCTCTATGACTTCACGATGCGGGTCATCGAGAGGCTCTGGAAGAGGGGGGACATGGTCCACGGGGATTTAAGCGAGTACAACATACTGCTCCACGACGGCCCGGTCGTGATAGACTGGTCTCAGGCGACCGTTAAGAGGAACAGGATGAGTATCGAGCTGCTCAAGAGGGATTTGAGGAACGTCATCAATTACTTCGGTAAGAAAGGCGTTGATGTTGATGATTTCGACGATAAGTTCCGCGAGCTTGCTGGTTAGAGGGTGAGATTATGGACGAGTTTGAGAGACTGCTGAGGAAGTACGAGCGCATCGACAAGGACGGGAGGCCCATAAGGGAAGAACCCGAAGTTGAAATAGACTACGCCGCCGAGGGCGAGCAGGAGGAGTTCCTCAGGATACCAAAGGAGCGCGTCGCGGTGGTCATCGGGAAGAAGGGCCAGACGAAGAGGGAGATAGAGAGGCGCACGAAGACCAAGATAGAGATAGACAGCGAGACGGGTGAAGTCTTCATAACCTCCACCAAGGAAACCGACGACCCGCTCGCAGTCTGGAAGGCGCGCGATGTGGTCATGGCCATCGGGAGGGGCTTTTCTCCCGAGAGGGCCTTCAGGCTCTTCAACGAGGGCGAGACGCTTGAGGTGGTGAACCTCACCGACATAATCATCGGCAACGACAAGAACGCCCTCCCGCGCGTGAGGGGAAGGATCATAGGCAGGAAGGGCAGAACCAGGGAGATAATCGAGGAGATGAGCGGTGCGGATGTTAGCGTCTACGGAAAGACCGTCGCGATAATCGGCAACCCGCTACAGGTTGAGGTTGCCAAGACCGCCATAGAAAAGCTCGCCAAGGGCTCACCGCACGGGGTCGTCTACAAGTACCTCGAGAGGCGCAAGAAGGACCTCGAGCTCGAGAGTACGGCCTACTACGAGACCCTTGAGGGTGGGCCCGAGGAGCACCCCGAATACGAGGAGGGGGACTTTGAAAACGACGACTTTTGGGAGGACTGAGGATGGCCGAGGCGAAGCAGCTGTTTAAGGAGTTTAAGATACAAAGCGTCAGCGAGTTCTTCAGGCGAAACGCGGCAATGCTCGGCTACACGGGCAAGATACGCTCGCTGACCACCGTTATTCATGAGGCTGTAACCAACTCGCTCGATGCCTGTGAGGAAGCTGGCATAGCCCCGTACATTCGCGTCGAGATTGAGGAGCTCGGAAGGGAGCACTACAAGGTTATCGTGGAGGACAACGGCCCGGGAATCCCGGAGAAGTACATAACCCACGTTTTCGGTAAGATGCTGGCAGGAACCAAGGCCCACAGGAACATACAGAGCCGCGGCCAGCAGGGTATCGGTATAAGCGGTGCCGTCATGTTCGCTCAGATAACGAGCGGAAAGGCCACTCGCGTCATTACCTCAACCGGCGGCGAGGAAATAATAGAGGCCTGGGTCAAGATAGACGTCGACAAGAACGAGGGTAAAATCGTCAAGAAAGAGAAGCACCCCAATCCCAAGGGCTGGCGCGGAACGAGGATAGAACTTGAGGTAAAGAACGTCCGCTACGTCCGCTCGAAGCAGGGCGTTTACTGGTACCTCAAGCTCACCGCGATAGCGAACCCCCACGCTCACATCGAGCTCATCGAGCCGGACGGAAAGCTCATCGTCTTCCCGCGCTCGAGCGATGAGGTGCCTGAACCGCCGGTCGAGATGAAGCCGCACCCGAGGGGGGTTCTCACGGACGACGTTTACAGAATGGCCAAGAAGACGAGGAGGAACACCGTAAAGCGCTTCCTCGTCGGCGAGTTCTCGAGGATAAGTGACAAGAAGGTCGACGAGCTGATAGAGTACATAGCGGCGCTCAGACTCATAAAGACCGAGAAGGACAAGTCTGTGCAGGACCAGCTTTACGAGAGGCTCGCCAAAGGCGAGGTTAAGGCAGTCCTCCGCTCCTTCAGGGGATACACCAAGGTCGTCAAGCAGGTCGCCAAGATGATGGAGAAGCCTCCGGAGAAGCTCACCTGGCACGAGGCGGAGGAGATAGTCGAGGCCTTCAAGTACATGAAGTTCCTCGCTCCCCCAACGCATGGCCTCAGACCCATAGGCGAGGAGAACATCGAGAAGGGCCTCAAAGGAATCCTCAAGCCGGAGTTCGTTACTGCAGTGACGAGGCCTCCCAAGGTCTATTCCGGAGGTATACCCTTCCAGGTCGAGGTCGGCTTAGCGTATGGCGGCGAGATTCCGGCCGGCTTCGAGCTTTTACGCTATGCCAACCGCGTCCCGCTCCTCTTCGACGCCGGCTCGTGTGTGACCACGCTGGCCGCTCGCTCCGTCGACTGGAAGCGCTATAAGGTCGACGACCTCGAGAGGGCGCCCGTGGTCCTCATGATCAACGTCATCAGCGTCCACGTGCCCTACACCGGAACCGGAAAGCAGAGCATAGCCAACGTCGATGAGATTCAGAACGAGATAAGGCTCGCCATAATGGATGCGGCCAGGAAGCTGCAGACCTACCTCAGCGGCAAGCACAGGAAGCTCTACCAGGTGAAAAGGAGGAAGACCTTCGAGAAGTACGTCCCCGAGATAGCCAGGGCCCTGAGCGTGTTGACGGGCGAGCCGGAGGACGCGATTAAGAACTATTTCATATCATACATAGAGAGCCACTTCGCGGCCAAGGAAGAGGCGAAGGCCGAGGAGGTGAGCGAGAATGCCTAAACGCAAAGCCATACACCGCGAGAAGCCCAGGGAGAGGTTCTCCTACGACCCCACCAAGGTCCTCAACAAGCTCGAGGAGTACGGGAAGAGAATCCTCGAGGACATAAAGGCCGGCAAGAACCCCTACTTTGACATACCGATGCGCGGTCTCAACAACGTCTACTTCGACGAGAAGAGGCGCGTCATCAGGATGGGGGACAAGCTGTCCAGGAGGTACTTCCTCAACGTCGCCCACACGAGGAAGTTCATGCAGACGGTACTGCTGATGGCCTACGTGAAGAGGCTCGTGAGTGAGAACAAGCACGCGAGCCTTCGTGAAGCCTACTACGCCAACAAGCACACCATTCCCGGGACGAAGGAGAACACCTTCGAGGACCAGCGCGAGAGCGACCCCATCATAGAGGATCTCGAGAGGATGATGGGCGTCCTTCGTGAGGAGATGCACCTCACCGCCGACAGGCGCGGCTACATCTACGGAGACATAGTCATTCGCGACGGGGAGGATGAGTTCAACACGTCAAAGCTCGGTATGGGCGGCTGGGCTGTCCCGGGAACCGTTGAGCACCTCCAGTTCCCGGAGATAAACGTCGACTATGCCCTCGTCGTCGAGACCGCCGCTATGGCCGACCGTCTCATCGAGGAAAAGTTCCCGAAGAAGGAGAACGCCCTCATCATAGCGACCCAGGGACAGGCCTCGCGTGGCGTCAGGCGTTTAATCCACAGGCTCCACTACGAGGAAGGTTTGCCCATTATCGTCTTCACCGATGGCGACCCCTACGGTTGGTACATCTACTCCACCATCAAGCAGGGCTCGATAAACCTCGCCTACCTCAGTGAGAAGCTGGCAACACCGGAGGCGAAGTTCGTTGGAATGACCATGGACGATATAGAGCGCTATGGTCTCAAGAACGTCACCGAGAAGCTCAAGGGAATCCCGCCCAACAAGAAGGGTGGCCCGACTGGCGACTACAAGCGTATCATCGAGGAGATGAACTACCCGTGGTTCCAGACAAAGGAGTGGCAGAGGCAGCTCAAGATGGCCCTTAAGATGGGGGTCAGGATTGAGCAGCAGGCTTTGGCCAACAAGAGCCTCGAGTTCGTCGCGAAGAAGTACCTCCCCGAAAAGATAAACAACGGTGAGCTGCTGCCATGACGACGACCGAGGAGCTCGTCGCGCAGGTTAACAAGATACTGGACGATATCGGGATAGACATGGACGGGTTATTTGAGACTCTCCACATCCCGTCCATCTCCGTCCGCTTAAAGGAGAACCTCTCGCTCCTCCAGGAGCTGGAGGACGACCTCTCGCGGCGCGTCGGTGAGGTCAC
>JAMOTW010000145.1 GCA_027062125.1 Thermococcus sp. | reverse complement strand
ACTTCGGGCGCGAGCTTGTTAAGGAAATCCTTGGAAAAGGAAACGCCTACGGCGAGAGTGGGGTCGGAAAGGGCAAGAAGGTCATCGTCGAGCATACCTCGGTTAATCCCACCAAACCGCTCCACATGGGGCACGCGAGGAACTCGGTTCTGGGCGACACGATGGCGAGGATTATGCGCAGGCTCGGCTACACCGTCGAGGTTCAGAACTACATAGACGACCTCGGCGTCCAGTTCGCCCAGGTTCTCTGGGGCTACCTCAACCTGAGGGAGGAGTTCGAGAGGCTGGAGGCCGAGCTCCGTGAGAAGGGTCTCAAGGAGGACTTCATAGACCACGTCATGGGGCTGCTCTACGTCGAGGTGAACAAACGCATAGAGGAGAACCCCGAGGTGGACAGGGAAGTCCGCGAGCTGATGAAGAAGCTGGAAGAGGGGGACAACGAGATAGCCGAAACCGGCAGGAAGCTCGCCGAGCGCGTCCTCAAAGCCCAGATGCTAACCACCTACCGCATGGGCATTACATACGACCTCCTCAGCTGGGAGAGCGACATAATGAAGAGCGGGATCTTCAAGGAAGCCTACGAGCTCATCGAGGCCAACGAGAACTTCTTCTGGGCCGAGGAGGGCAAGTACAAGGGAGCCTTCGTTATGGACCTCAGGAAGCTCTTCCCGGACATGAAGAACCCCTTCCTCGTCCTCAGGAGGAGCGACGGGACCGCCACCTACACCGGCAAGGACATAGCCTATCACCTCTGGAAGTTCGGCAAGGTTAAGGCGGACATGCTCTACAAGCCGTGGGATATGCTGGAGAACCATGAGACCTGGACGACCGCGCCGGACGGAAAAGAGATGCCCGGGAAGTTCGGAAGGGCTGATATAGTCATCAACGTCATCGGTGCCGAGCAGAAGCACCCCCAGATGGCGATAAAGTACGCGCTCCAGCTCCTCGGCTTCGAGGAGAGTGCGGAGAACTTCCACCACCTCGCCTACGAGCACGTTGTCAGGCCAGAGGGGTCCTTCTCCGGCAGGAAGGGAACCTGGGTCGGCTTCACCGTTGACGAGGTTCTCAACGAGGCCGTTCAGAGGGCCAGGGAGCTGGTCGAGCAGAAGAACCCGAGCTTAAGCGAGGAGGAGAAGGACACCATCGCAGAGGCCGTTGGTGTTGGCGCGGTACGCTTCAACCTCGTCAAGTACAGCCCGGACAAGATAATCACCTTCCGCTGGGACGACGTTCTCAACTTCGAGGGGGAGAGCGCGCCCTATATCCAGTACGCCCATGCGCGCTGTGCGTCAATCCTCAGGAAGGCCGAGGAGAGGGGCATCGAAACGGACTGGAAGGGCCTCATGGAGAGGGCGGACTTCTCAAGGCTCACCAACCGCGAGAAGGAACTCGTAAAGCTCCTCGCCAAGTTCCCGGAGGTCGTGGAACAGGCAGGCAGGGACGTCAAGCCGCACTTCATCCCGTGGTACGCCAACGAACTGGCGAGCCTATTCAATAAGTTCTACATGGACCACCCCGTGCTGAAGGCTGAGGAGGGGATACTGGAGGAGCGCCTGCTACTCGTCCTCGCTGTAAAGCAGGTTCTCAGGAATGCCCTTGAACTGCTCGGCATAGAGGCGCCGGAGAAGATGTGATCATCCCTCCCTCAGCACTTTTTCCACAACTGGATCGATGATCAGGTATTTTCCATCTTTTTTGATTACCCATCCCATCTTTTCCAGGTTCCTCAGGAGCTCGCTCAGCCTCGCGTTGGTTACTGGACCAGCTTTGGCCTCAACGTACTCCTTGATGGTGCTCCAGCTGGCTATCCCCATCGCTATCGCCCTGAGTATGAGCAGGTACCTACCGCTTCTCTTTTCCAGCTCTTTCAGTTCCTCCCTGATGACTGCCCTTGCTTTCCTCATGGTCATCCCAAGGGCTTTCTCAAAGCTTCCCTTCTTCCAGTAGTGGAAGCCGAACTCGACCAGCCAGCCGGGAATCCCATCGAGTTCTTCAACAGCAGCTTCTATCTCCTCCCCCGGGACGTTCATACCAACCTCGTCAAAGCCCCTCCTGAGGAACTCCCTGGAAAGCTCCCTCCGGAATGGCTTGACCTCTACTTCCTCGTATATCCTTCCGTAGAGCGGACTGGAGTAATCGTCGAGACCCAAGAAGTCGTGGAGAAGACCTACTTCGGAGCCTGTGAAAACGAAGCTCAAGCCTTCAAGGGAGTCGTACGCATACGCTATGGCGGCCAGAAGTTCTTTTCCTCCCCGTGAACCGTAAAACCTTAAATACTGGGCCTCATCGAAGGCTATGATGACTTTTTTGCTGGCTTTTCTTCCCAGGGAGTTAAGGAAGTCCAAGAGGTCAATGAAGGTGGCCTCCCTCGGCTTGAGTTGCACCCCCGCGATGCTTACCCTCTCCACCGATATCCCCCTCAGAACCCCCACGCGCCCCTTTCCTGCAAGAATATTTCTTATCTCCCCAACCAGTGCAGCCTGGCTCACGCTTCCGCTGATAGAGTAAAGCTTTCTAGCGTCGATGTACAGTCCAATCGCATCACACTCATTTAGAGCCACCCTGAGAAGTGAACTTTTACCCACCCGCCTTATTCCAATGAGGAGCGTTATCGGGTAGTTTTTCATGCCGTTTAGCAGGGCCTTTATCTCCCCTTCCCTGTCAAATATCTCCTCCCTTCTCTCTTTCGGCCTCGGGTCGAACAGCACAGGTATCGCCCCCGATACTAAGTATTGGTACCGATACTTAAGGTTTTCTGGTAAAACGTTCAACAGGGTGTCGGGATGCCAATTTACCCCAACCCTAAAATACCCCCTCCACCTAAACCCTCCGGTGATTCCATGCACGGCGTTATAGTCCCCCTAGTTACCCCCTTCAACGAGGACTATTCTATAGACGTCCCGGCGCTTGAGGAACACGTTGAGTACCTTCAGAAGGCCGGCGTCCACGGAATATTCATCAACGCGACAACCGGGGAGTTTACGAGCCTTAACTTGGAGGAGAGGAAGTTTCTCGCGGAGAAGGGCCGTGAACTGGTCACTTCAGCCTTCTACCTCGTGGGAACGGCATCATCAAACACCTTTGAGGTTGTCGAACTCACTAGACACGCCCAGGACATCGGCACGGACTACGCGGTCATAGCACCGCCCTACTACTGCCCCCTGAGCGAGGAGGCGCTCTTCAAGCACTACTCGATAATAGCGGAGAAAACCGACATTCCAATTATACTGTACAACATCCCCTCCTGCGCCAACCCCCTGAGCGTCCCCCTGGTCAAGCGGCTCGCCCTCGAGTACTCGAACATCGCCGGGGTGAAGGAAACGATAGACAGCGTAAACCACGTCAGGGACGTTATCCTCGAAGTTAAAGGCGAGAGAAAGGACTTTAAGGTCTTCACCGGCCTCGACGGCCACTTCCTCAACACCCTCCTCCTCGGCGGCGACGGTGGGATAATGGCCTGCGCCAACTTCGCCCCGGAGCTCCACCTCAGCGTGTGGAAGGCCTTTCAGGAGAAGCGCTTTGAGGACGCCTTCGAGGGCGCAAGAAGGCTGGCGAAGCTCTCCAGGGTCTACGACCTCGCTTCGTCCTTCGGCTCGGCGATAAAGCTCGCCATGTCGCTCAGGGGCTTCTCGATAAAGCCGGTCTTGAGGCCGCCCTACGTCATGGACGGCGAGGAAACGAAAGAAGAGATAGGAAAACTGCTGGCAGAGGTCCTCGGCTGACCTCATCTTATCTTATACCTCAGGAAGGCGGCGATTCCGCCGAAGGCCTTGTAGAACTGCTGGCCCTCCTCTGTGTCGAGGGATATGATCTCAACGTCCGAGCCTGCCTCCTCCGCCATCTTTATGAGTTCCTCCGCCACATCCCACTTCTCGAAGCTGATGTTCTGGCTGCCGCACTTCGGGCAGTGGGTGAGTCTCTTCTTGTAAACGTGGAACTCCTGCTCGCTCATCGTTTTTGTTTCTTCCCATCCGCAGTTGTTGCACTTCGCGTGAACCCTGACGCGGTCGTAGCCCTCGCTTATTAGGAGCTTGTCGACGGCTCCGAGCTCGAGAGCCTGTCTAACTTCCTTCTCACCGTAGGTTATCATTCCGGTGTCCTTGACGAGGTGTCTGAAGAACTCCTGGATGAGGTGACGCTCCTTTATAGCCTCGTGGTCCTTGAGGATATCGCTGGCCTTCTCGACGAGCTCCTTGAGGCCGTACTCGCCGCTGTAGCTTATGTCGACGACACCTATTATCTTCTTTCTGAGCTCGTGGTGGAGGTACTCCTTCTCAATGAAGTCCTCCTTGGTTGGCCCCGGACCGCCTATGATGATGCCCTTAAGCTCACCCTTCTCAAGGAGCGGAAGGAAGGCCTTGTTGGCGTGCTCGGCTATGCGCTTCATGAACTCGTGGGTCTCCTGCTCGCGAATCCTCTCATAACGCCTCGCCGACTGACCACCTGCCCTCGTCTTTCCGGGGACGTTCGAGGTGAGTTCATCTATCACCTCTATTCTCTTCCCGCGGAGGAGCCCTATCGTCGCCTCGTTCTTCTCGACGGTTATGAGGCCGTAGGCGTCCTTAACGCGGAGCATCTCCTCGAGGGGCTCGGTGACGAAGGTCTGGTCGCATCTATACAGGCGGACCTTGAGCGGCTCGGGGGGAACTATGGCCCACAGCCTGATGTCGCTTACCCCTTCCTGCTCGCTGACGTTCCCGACGAAGAGAGCCAGACCGTTGTCGGGGGTCTTGCGGTAGAGCTTGAGGTGCTGCATGGCCCTTTCAAGGGCTCCCAGAACGTTCTTTCGAGTCGACTTGCTCTTGATGTTCTGGGCCGTTCCGTACTCCTCTCGCAACTGCTGCATGACCTTGTTTATGTCGTAGCCAGCGGGGATGTACAGGCTTACGAGTTCAGTTGCTCGCCCTCGATAGCTCCTGAGTTCCTCCACTTTCTTCTTAAGCTCGTACATTTCAGCAGACTTGTGAGACATGAGCATCACTCTCCCAGAATTCTTTCCCTGTCCTGGAAGATGAA
>JAMOTW010000144.1 GCA_027062125.1 Thermococcus sp. | reverse complement strand
CCTGAGGGAGCGAGTAGGGAAGCCGTCTCTTTTGCGGTTTCGTAGAGTTCTTCCTCGGGGACAACTTCAAAGGAATTCTCAACGGCGTTTCCAAGTCGGGTTGCAAGCGTTTGGTTTCCGCTTATTCTTTTTACGACGCTTATAACTTCAACAACACCGACCCGGGGAATTGCGACTTTTTTTCCTTTCAGCAGGTTTAACACGAGCCTGCACTTTTTAAGAACGTCCCCTTTATTCTTGAGCTGTGGATAATCGGAGCCGTAAAAAAAGGCCCCAACGATTACGTTTGTGTCAATAACGAACCCTTTTTCTTCCCCTGACATCTTCCAGCACTTCCTCCACATTGACATCGACGGGAATCCCATTAATCTCGTCAAGCAGGTCCCAGATAGTCTCGCCAACGATAACTCTGACCTTTGTTCCCTTTGGTATGTTCACTCGCCTGAGAGGTCTGAACGTCTCACCATCATAGACCGCCTCGATAATCGTTCCCATACTACCACCGTATATCTTTTAGGTCGGCCCCGCTTTTAACAATTTTCCAGGCCAGACCAAGGCTCCTGAGGATTTCCGTCAAGGTTCCGTCCGGCTCCTCATCGAAGCGATAGAGATTGGTGCTGAGCTTGACGTCTCCGGCACCGAAGCCGTTCACCGGCTCCCCGTACCGCGCCACCTCCAGCGAGAGTCTCTCCTCGAGCCGCTCCTCGCTTGGAATCAGATAGGCCCTCAAAAGCTCCGCCTCCTTCAGCAGGTAATCGATGTGCCAGTGTAGCTTCTTCTCCTTCGAGAAATGCCTGGCAACGCGCTTTTCGAGGGAGTTCATGGCCGAACCGACGTAGACGTAGTAGCCATTCCTCAGGTGAAACTCCCGTCCCTTAGTTCTCACGTCCCGGTCTTTGTCGAGCCGTATGACGAGGAAGTAAGAGCCCTTCATGGGAGGGAGTTCTACCCACGATTTATAAACCCTTGAGTCCAAACTAGACCAGGTGTGGAGAATGGAGGAGAAGAAAAAGAAGCGGCCCGTCGACGACTTCGCCTGGCAGGAGTACGATAGGGAAGAGTTCGAGCAGACTTTCCCGGCCCTCGCGAGGGAGCTTGAGGGAGAAGGAATCCCCGTGGACGCTTACCGGGCCAAGGAGGAGGGCGAGATTCTGGAAGAAGAGGATGAACTGATGGACTTCTCTGGGTACAGTCCCACCGTCATCGACTTCCTGCGGAGGTGCGAGACGGATGATGAGGCCCTCGAGATAATAAACTGGATGGAAGAGAGGGGAGAGATAACCCACGAGATGGCTAAGGAGCTGCGCATAACCCTCGTTGAGAAGGGTGTCAGGGCCTTCGGGCCCAAGAAGGAGTGGGGCTGGTATGAGAAGCACAGAAAGCGCGATTGATCGGCTCTACTTTTCCGAGGGACCAATAAAAAAGGGAGAAGTTGTCAGATGTTCCCAATCCTCTGGAGGACCATGCCCTCTATCCTTATCGGTTCGGTTCTCCTGGCAAAGACTATTGCCTGGTCGAGCCTGGCCTCGCTCTCCGCGTGGATGGTGAAGAGCGGGTCGCCCTCCTTGACCTTCTCGCCCACCTTGACGTAGAGCTCCAGCCCGGCGCCCTTATCCTCGGGCGCTCCTGCGGCCCTCGCGATTCCGGTTATGGCCCTGTTGTCGATGGCTGTGATGTAGCCGCTGGTGGGAGCGGTGAATGTGTAGGTCTTGTCGCCTACCGGGATTTCCTCGGGCTTTATGTCGGGGTTTCCACCCTGCTCCTCGATTATCTCGCGCATCTTCTGGTAGGCCTTTCCGCTCTCGAGGATTTCCCTCGCCATCTTCTTGCCCATGCCTGCCGGGGCAACGCCGCCCATCTCAAGGAGGACCCCGGCGAGGCCTGTCGCCTTCTCGATGAGACTGCCCGGCCCGGTTCCACTCATAAGTGCGGAGAGGGCTTCTCTCGCTTCAAGGGCTGGGCCGACGGTGTGGCCTATCGGCTGGCCGCCGTAGGTTATCGCCACTTCGACGTACTGGCCGAGCCTCTTTCCGAGTTCTATGAAGTCCCTGGCCAGGCCCCTTGCCTGGTCGACAGTCTCCACCTTGACGCCCTTCCCTGTCGGAATGTCTATGAGGACGTACTGGCTGCCCATGGCGTACTTCTTCGACATTATGCTCGCGAGCATGAGCCCCGTCGGGTCGATGCTGAGGGCGCGCTCTGACTTGATGGTTATGTCATCGGCCGGGGCGAGGTTCAAAGCGCCGCCCCAGACGAGGCAGGCACCAACCTTCTCCACTATGCGCTTTATCTCGTCGAGGGAAAAGCTGACGTCGGCGAAGACCTCAACAACGTCCGCCGTTCCTGCGGCGCTGGTGATGGCCCTCGAGCTGGTCTTGGGTATGGTGAGACCCGCGGCGGCGACTATCGGCACGACGAGGATGTTGGTCTTGTTTCCGGGGACGCCGCCGATGCTGTGGACGTCCATTATCGGCTTCCTGTCTATGTCGAGCATGTCGCCGGTTTCTGCCATCGCTATGGTCAAAGCGGCTATCTCGTCCATGTCGAGGCCGTTTATCTCGAGCGAGGTGACGAAGGAGCTTATCTCGATGTCCCTAAGCTTCCTGTCGACGATGTCCCTCACGATGGCCTCTATCTCGACCTTCCTGAGCTTCTCACCGCGCATCTTCTTCTTTATGTAGCGGACGCTCTCGGGGGTCCCTCCCGGGAGAACCGTGACGACCTCACCCTCCGAGAAGCTGTGGAGCTGGAGGATGTCCTTGCTCACGCCTATCTCGCCTTCCTTGACGAGGTTGCTGATGACAACACTGCCGTAGACCGTCTTCTTTCCGGCCTCAAGCTTCACCAGGTCGTCGGGGTGGAGCTTGGCCTTCTTGGCCTCCTTCTCGTTTATGAACACGGAGTACCTCCCGCTGTACATGTCTAGGATTCTTACCTTCGCCTTCATTTCAATCCCCTCCTTTCACACGAGTTCACACTATTGAGCAGAAGAGTACTTAAACGTTTTCAACTGTGCGGCCATTAAAACACGCCGGGCATGGGGGCCGGCTTATCAAAGAAATGTAAAACAGGTTCAGGTGCTTACATGGTGGGCGTGTCCAACGAAGGAAGATACCCCTTCCCGGAGCTCTCCCACGTTGAGGAGTGCCCTTACAACGTCGGCCGCTACATCCTTTATGGCAGGTGGCAGGAGTCCCTCTCCCCTGACGTAGTAGTTGACGACCTCGCTGAGTGGGGCGCTCACAAGGCGGCCCTTAAAAACGTGAACAGTCTTGTCGTCGACCTCGACTATCCTGTCCGGATAGCCGAGTCTGACCTTCATAACGCCCCACCCCCGATTTAAAGTTGATAGAAGGAGTGCTTTAAAATTTAACGCCACATAAATGTTTAATAACAAAGGGGTAAAAAGGTCAGAGGCTCCTGACCTCTTCGTCTATGGACTCTTCGAGGGTCCTCTCCCACTCCTCGACGTCGAAGTCAACCAGCTCGCTCTCGAGGTCTTCCTTGAGGGTGCTGACACGCCTCTTGAGGGCGCTCTTGGTTTCCTCGTCGTAGACGACGTAGTATGGGTTGCTCTTGGCGGAGTAGTAGAGCATCAGCAGGATGATGTTGAGGATTATCAGGATGATAACTATCCCGTAGATGAGTGCGCCGGCCATCATTTCTTCCCTCCGAAGAGTGCTTTGAAGACCCTTTTGATCGGGCTCTCGGGCTCGGGAGCCTGCCACTTGATGCCCGCGAGCTTGGCGGCGAGCTGCTTGATGGCTATCGCAGCCGGGCTGGTCGGGTTCTTGATGACGAGCGGGACACCGTAGGCACTGGCGCGCTTGACCTCGGGGTCCTCAGGGATCATCGCCAGAACCGGAACCTCGAGTATGGCCTCGATCTCCTCCTGGGTGAGCTCGGTCTTCTCGTTTGTGACCCTGTTGAGGATGGCACCGAGCGGGAGGGTTCCGAGCTTCTCAGCGATGAGCTTGGTCTTGAGGGAGTCGGTTATGGCCGAAATCTCGGGGTTGGTGACGATTATGAGCTCCTTACCAATGAGGAGCGCGGTGACTGAGGTCATCTCCAGACCTGCCGGCGCGTCGATGAGGACGAAATCCGCCATCTGACCTATCTCCCTGATGAGCTGCCTGAGCCTCTCGGGCTTGGCCTTCTTGATCTTCTCGAGGCTCAATCCACCGGGGATGACCTTAACCCCCGCTGGACCCTCGTAGATGGCGTCCTTGAGGTCAGCCTCTCCGGCTAAGACGTCGTGCAGGGTTATCGGAATGTCTTCCATTCCAAGGACGAGGCTGAGGTTGGCCATGGTTATGTCCGCGTCCAGCAAGATCACTTCCTTTCCGAACTGGGCTAGAGCGACACCCAGATTCGCAACAGTCGTTGTTTTACCAGTTCCACCTTTTCCCGATGCAAAAACAATCGAACGGCCCTCCAAAGTTAACACCTCCAGCGTAAGCGTTGCTCCATCTCCTTCACAATCCGGCTTCGATTTTATACGGAGTACCCAGCTTGCGTGTATGAAGTATGCAGACAAGGCTTTTATTTTTTGCGGTTCATCCAACGAAGGGCGAAAAAATGGAAGAAAAGTAATTGACCTTTATCTCTTGGAAGCCTCCGTACCGGCTTCCTTGTCCTCTCTGGCCTCCTTTTCGAGCTTTATCCTGGCGGCGTCCGCGGTATCGGCGAGGCTTCTGAAGAGCTTGAGCATCTCCATCGGGAGAGGCAGTATTATGACGTTGCTCTTGTCACTCGCGACGTCGCTTATGGTCTGGAGCGTCCTGAGCTGGAGTGCCATCGGGTGCTGGGACACTATCTCAGCCGCGTCGCGGAGCTTCTCCGCTGCCTGGCGCTCTGCCTCGGCGAGAAGGATCCTTGCACGCCTCTCACGCTCGGCCTCCGCCTGCCTGGCCATCGCCCTCTGCATGCCGCTTGGCAGCTCGACGTCCTTTATCTCGACCGTGCTGACCTTTATTCCCCACGGGTCGGTCGCCTCGTCGATTATCTTCTGGAGCTGGAGGTTGAGCTTCTCCCTCTCGCTGAGCAGTTCATCCAGATGGGCCTGACCGATGACGCTCCTCAAAGTCGTCTGGGCGATCTGACTGGTGGCCATTATGTAGTTGCTGACCTG
>JAMOTW010000143.1 GCA_027062125.1 Thermococcus sp. | reverse complement strand
GGATGGCCACCTCACTTGTGGTCTCGTTTATCCTCTGCATTATGGCATGGGGTGGAATATCTGGTGCAGTATAAAATCACAAATCTCAACTCGGGAGGAGATGAGTCAGAGTAATGCCGATAAACATAGATATGACGGCGAGAATAGACTTCGAAAGCCTTTACCGGCTCTTTGGTTCATCCAGAGTGTGATGCCCTCACAAAGCATGAACCTGCACACAATAGATTTATTTGGAATGAAACCCTCGGAGAGGACATCATAAAAGTGGGTGAGCCTCATGAAACTCACGGAAACCCCCTATTCTTATCTCCGCTGTGGAGTTCTTGACCCTGCTTTTGCTTCCTTCAAAAATACTATGTCAAGCCATCCTGCTGGTCTTTCAGCCCTCCCGCATGTAGCTTCTACTTTGACCCGTCATCGGTTTTCTTCCTTGTGATCGCTCTGCCCTTCACCGTCGTTGCCCTTTTCACCTTTCAAAAGGATTGGAAAGAATAATCCCTCTCTCGGATTCCGCGGGAGTTATTGTGATCATCGACACGGTTCTCTTGACCTTTGGTGAAGGGATTGCCTTGTTGACCCTCCTAATTTTTCCCCTCTCTTCCAGCCAGCTTTTGCAAAAATTGCAGGGATTCAAATTGAAAGGGGGGATGAAATCATCTGGACGGTTCGGTAGTTCTGAGCTTTCTCGCCGTTTGGATTGTGGTACGTATGAGTCTGGCCGTTGCTATATGAGACGAAAAAGATACTTGGAACTGGAACAGGAAATCACTCCTCTCCAAAGATACTCTTCACGAACCACCTCTCGTCGAAGGGCTTTAGGTCGTCGTAGCCCTGACCGACGCCGACGAAGAGTATTGGAGCACCTATCGCGTGGCTTATGCTCAAAGCGGCACCGCCACGGGCGTCCGCGTCCAGTTTGGTGAGGATTACGCCGTCGATCTTCACCGCCTCGTTGAACTGCTTCGCCTGCTCGACGACGGAGTTTCCTCCGAGGGAATCGCCGACGAATATAACGAGGTCCGGATTGGTAACGCGGACTATCTTCTTCATCTCGTCCATGAGGTTCCTGTTCAGCTCGTTCCTTCCGGCGGTGTCTATGAGGACGACATCAAGTCCCCTTGCCTTGGCGTGCTGGATCGCGTCGTAGGCAACCGCAGCCGGATCGGCTCCGTAGGAGTGCTTGATGACCTTGACGCCAACGCGCTTCGCGTGCTCCTCGACCTGCTCTATCGCTCCAGCCCTGAAGGTGTCGCTCGCGGCTATGACAACGCCGAGGCCGTTCTTCTTGAGCCAGTGGGCGAGCTTGGCTATGGTGGTCGTCTTTCCGGAGCCGTTGAAGCCCACGAAGGCTATGACGAAGGGCTTCTCCCCCTTGGATTTTATCATCTCGAGGAGGTCTATTCTCTTCTCGGGTGTCAAGACCTCAAGAACGGCCTCGTGGACGGCCTCTTCGACTATGGCTTTCTTGTTCGTCCCTATTTTGACCTTCTTACCTACGAGCTTCTCCTTTATGCGCTCCTTGAGCTCCTCGACGGTTTCGAGGGCGACATCAGCCTCGAGGAGCTCCAGCTCGAGGTCCCACAGGGCATTCTCGACGTCCTTCTCGCTTATTTCAGTCTGTGAGACCCTCTCCACGAATGAGCCTAACTTCTCCTTCAGCTTCCCGAACATCTCCACCACCTGATTAGCGGGGAACTACTTCATATATAATAGTTATGAATGCCCTCGGCGATAGCTGGTGTCATCACTCCTCAGCCCCGAAGCCACTCGTCATCGGGCGGATACAGTTGTTCCGGGAGTTTATAATTCCTCTCCCTTAGTCAGTACCTCCTGATGTAAGTCTTTCTCTCAACCACCTTTCCTTCCTCGAGGCGCATCACGTCCACCTGCTCGAAACCGACGGTCTCCCTCTTGTATGCAATTAGATAATCGATGAATTCCCTAATTCCATAGCGCGCTATCGAGTCCTTGACGTACTTCTGCTCGTAGAGGAGGATGAGCTTGTCCCTGTGCTCCGCGAGCCAGTGGTGGAGCTTCTCCCGCTCTGCCTTCGGGCGCGAGAGGGGGTTCACTATCAGGTAGACCTCGAAGTCGTCGCTCTCAAAGGGTGAACCGATGTAGACGTCACCGTTCACCTGGAACGGCAGGTATTCCGCGAGCACGCGCCTTCCGCCCTTGCTCCAGGCATTGATGTATATTCTCGCAAGTCTCTTCCCGTCTCCAGTTATTAAAACGGCTCCCGAGTCCAGTTCGGCTATTTCCTTCAGCATGGTCATCGCAAAAATCTTTCACCGAGTGGTTAAAATCCTTTCCCAAATTTTCGGTTTTCAGGAAACCGCAAACTATATATTCCATCCCGGGTGTATCCTTTTGAAAACTCGTGGGGTGTTACCATGAAGAAGTGGTTGAGTCTGTTTTTAATCGGCCTCCTGGCCATAAGCGTCGTGGCCAGCGGCTGTATCTCCTCCGGCGGAGGAGAGTCCAAAAAGGGCGCCATTGCCATCGTTTACGATGTCGGTGGCAGGGGTGACCTGAGCTTTAACGATATGGCTTACCTCGGTGCCAGCAAGGCCGCCAAGGACTTCAACCTTGACCTTGTTGAGCTCCAGAGCAACAGCGAGGACGACTACGTCAAGAACCTCGAGACCCTTGCAAGCCAGAAGAAGTACCTCGTTATCATAGCCGTCGGCTTCATGATGACCGATGCCGTCAAGCAGGTTGCCAAGGAGTACCCCGACCAAAAGTTCGCTATCATCGATGGTTACATTCCCGACATGCCCAACGTCATGAGTATCCTCTTTAAGGAGAACGAGGGTTCCGCCCTTGCCGGTGCACTCGCTGGCCTTATAGCTGCCAACGACGGCAAGGACAAGGTTGGAATCGTTCTTGGCATGGAGATACCGGTTCTCTACAAGTTCGAGGCCGGCTACCGCTTCGGTGTCAAGTGGGCCGAGGACTACTACAAGCAGAAGGAGGGCAAGGACGTTAACATAGACGTCATCTACCAGTACACCGGCTCGTTCGGCGATGCCGCCAAGGGCAAGGCGGCAGCTCAGGCCCAGCTCGCCCAGGGTGCCTGGGTTATCTACCAGGTCGCCGGTGGTACCGGACTCGGTGTCTTCGACGCCGTTGACGAGGTTCTCAAGTCCCAGAACAAGAAGATGGGCCCGCCGTTCGCCATCGGTGTCGACTCGGCCCAGGACTGGATCAAGCCGGGAGTTATAATAGCCAGCATGATGAAGCGCGTTGATGTCGGTGTCTACACCGCCGTCCAGGATGCGGTCAATGACAACTTCAAGGGTGGAGTCGTCGAGCTCGGCCTCAAGGAGGGCGGTGTTGGACTGAGCACCGTCGACGACGTCATGGCCATGTTCAACTCCCTCCCGGAGGACACCCAGAAGCAGAAGCTCAAGGACCTCGGGTTCAACAACAAGGACGAGCTCAAGAAGTACCTCGAGGACACCAGGGCCCAGGTTCCGGACTGGATCTGGGACGCCGTTAAGGAGCTCCAGGGCAAGATAAAGACCGGAGTCATACAGGTTCCGGCCCCGATGGACAAGGAAGGCATAGAGAAGGTCAGGCAGGCCAAGACCTGGCAGGAAATGATGGAACTCGCCAAGTGACCCGCTAATTTTCTTTTCTCCACTTTCAAATCTCTACTTTCAAGGGGGTGCGGCAATGGAGAGAAGGCCAATAATCGAGATGAAGGGAATCGTCAAGGTTTATCCGGACGGCACGAAGGCCCTCAAGGGTGTTGATCTCACGGTTAATAAAGGCGAGATTCTGGGTCTCCTCGGTGAGAACGGTGCCGGAAAGACCACCCTAATGAAGATCCTCTTCGGGATGCTCCATCCCACATCAGGTAAAATTCTCATCAGGGGCGAAGAGGTTCGCTTTAAGAGCCCCTCCGATGCCATCGCTCACGGCATCGGTATGGTTCACCAGCACTTCACGCTCGTTGAGGTTTTCGACGCCCTCCACAACATAATCCTTGGAATGGAGGGCCACGGAGCGTTTTCAAAAATAGACGTTGACAGGGCATGGGAAAGGCTCCAGAAGCTCATGGACGACCTGAACTTCCAGGTGCCACTTGATATTCCGGTCGAAGAACTTCCCGTCGGCGTTCAGCAGAGGATTGAGATCCTCAAGATGCTCTACCGCGATGTCGATGTCCTCATTCTCGACGAGCCTACAGCCGTGCTTACTCCCATTGAGGTCGAGGAGCTTTTCCGCGTCCTGAGGCAGCTCAAGGCTGAAGGCAAGACGATAATCTTCATCAGTCACAAGCTCAACGAGGTCATGGAGCTCACCGACCGCGTCACAGTCATCAGAAAGGGCGAGGTCGTAGGGACGGTCAACACGAGCGAGGCAACGCCCCAGCTCCTTGCCAGGATGATGGTTGGCAGGGACGTTGTCCTGAAGATAGAGAAGCCGCCAAAGGAGCCCGGCGAGCCGATTCTCCGCGTTGAGAACCTCAGGGTCATGGGCGACCGCGGCGAGGTTGCCGTGAAAGACCTCTCCTTCGAGGTCCGCGCCGGCGAGATATTCGGCATAGCCGGTGTCGAGGGCAATGGACAGACGGAGCTGATAGAGGCCATATCCGGGCTCAGAAAAGTAGCTGGGGGGAAGATCTACCTCAACGGCAGGGAGATAACGGGGAAAACCCCCAAGGAGCTCTACGACATGGGGATGGCCCACATCCCTGAGGACAGAACCCACATGGGCCTCATCCTCGAGATGACAGTTACAGAGAACTCGGTTCTCGGCCTGCACTGGCACCCGAAGTTCCAGCGCTTCAGGGGTGTTATAAACTGGAACAAGGCACGGGAGCATGCACAGACCCTCATAGAGCAGTTTGACATCTCGACGCCCGGGACCGAAGCTCCCGTCAAGTCCCTCAGCGGTGGAAACCAGCAGAAGCTCATCGTCGCGAGGGAAGTGAGCAAGGAGCCGGTCTTCATCATAGCCGCCCAGCCGACGCGCGGTGTCGACGTTGCATCGACAGAGTACATAAGGAACTACCTCGTCAAGCTGAGGAACGAGGGCAAAGCGGTTCTCCTCGTCTCGGCCGACCTCGACGAGGTTATCCAGCTGAGCGACAGGATGGGGATAATCTACGAGGGCGAGTTCATG
>JAMOTW010000142.1 GCA_027062125.1 Thermococcus sp. | reverse complement strand
CCACAGATGAAGGGTCGTCCGAAACTTATTAAGTTTTTAGGTGATTCATTGGAACCTTGAACCGCAAACGTTTTTAAATCTCGCTCGGATGTTTTTCGGGCGATGGCGTCCGCCCGGGCTTCGAGCCGAACCGCCCTCCGGGGCTGATGACGCCTGTTCTCCGCTGGAAAATTTGGAGGCGGTAGAATGGGCTCGAAGCTTTACATGCTGGGGCGCTATGTTAATGTGGAGGGCATTCTGGACTACATCGAGGGGAGACGCCACGATGACGGCGGTTACTGCTTCGTGAGCGTTCTGGACGACACCAACGTGAACGACACGTATTACGCGGTTAAAATCCACGACCTCCTCGGGTTGGAGGTCCCGAACAGGGAGAAGACGGTAGAGTTCTTGGAGAAGGCAATCCGGCCCCAGATCGCGGTCGTTGCCATAGCGATGGCTCTGGAGGGACTTGCCATCCTTGGGGCGAGGGACGTTGCAGGGGAGCACACCGACATCGTGTTCACGAAGTACAACCCCCTCGAAGGCGAGTTCG
This sequence comes from Thermococcus sp., assembly GCA_027062125.1. Lineage (GTDB taxonomy): Archaea > Methanobacteriota_B > Thermococci > Thermococcales > Thermococcaceae > Thermococcus. The sequence goes on along the minus strand of JAMOTW010000142.1, from coordinate 4,604 downwards.
CCGTTGGCCTCGGCGGCAGCGAGGAGTTCGGAACGGCAACACCCCTTGAAGCGACCTACTGGGTCGTCAAGGCGTTCAGGTCCATTGGATACGAGTTCTCCCGGGAAGAAAAAGAGGCCATCAGGGAGTTTGTTATGAGGTTCAGGAAGGGGAGCGGCTACGGCGTGAAGCAAGCAACCACCACGATGACGTACCAGGCGCTCTACACCCTCCGCGCGCTCGGCTACAGGCCTCCAAAAAGCCCGCACTTCAGGAACTGCGAGCTCTGTCTAGGGGGCGGCTTCACCGAGGTTCCCTACAGCCTTCCCCCGTACCTTGAGCCGACCTTCTATGCAACCAGGGGGCTTGAACTCCAGGGGGAGAGGCCATCCTGCCCGAAGAGGCACGTCCGCTTCATACGCCAGCTCCAGAACTCCAACGGCGGCTTCAGGAGAAGTTTGGAGCTCGGCATCTCAAACTTCCAGAACACCTACAGGGCTTTAGCCGTCGTCGATTCGATGGTCGGGCACCTTTGAGTGGTCGGTTTGGACGCGATGGGGACATACCTCGGGAGGCTGTTGAGGGCTGTGGCTGTCCGGTCTTCAGGTTCCTCGAGAAGCTGGGGCGCCCCAGCGAAAAGCCCGGCCTTCCGCCGAGGGACTGCGAAAGGATGGTGGGAAAATCCAATACTGTCCCCACTTCGGAGGAAGGCTAATCCAGAAGGCGGGCCCTCAGAGCGGAGACCCAGGCGGACTCAAGGAGCATCGAGAGTATGCCCGAGAGGAGCACTATCAGCGAGGCGAGGGCGATGGCCTCTATCCCGAACTCGAAACTCGGAACTCCTGCCATAGCGGTCACATCCCAAGACAGTGGAGGTTTATATAATGCTATCCCCGGTCCCAAAACCTTAAGTAGGGTTTGCTGGAGGCATGGTCGGAAGCCAGAGAGCCAGGAATTCAGAGGACTGATGAGGAGAGGGGGAAGATGAACGTCAGAATAGCGCTGGCCATCATGATGGGGGGCGCCTTCGGGGCACTCGCCAGGTTCTACCTCTCTGGAATCCTGCCCGTCTACAGGGAGTTCCCGGTAGGGACCCTACTGGTCAACAGCGTCGCCAGCCTCATTCTCGGCTACCTCTACGGGCTGATGTTCTGGGGAATAGACGTCCCCCCCAACTGGAGGGCCTTCTTCGGAACCGGGTTCTGCGGCGCTTTGAGCACGTTCTCGACCTTCTCCTACGAGACCTTTTCGCTCCTCCGCGAGAGGGAATACCTCATAGCCGGCCTCAACATCGCGGCAAACGTTATAATCACGATCACCTTAGTGTTTGCGGGCTTCATTCTGGCCCGGAGGTGATTTCATGGTCGAGGTCGAGCACTGGAACACGCTCAGACTCAAGATATACATCGGCGAGAACGACCGCTTTGACGGAAAGCCCCTCTACAAGGCGATAGTTGAAAAGCTCCGCGAGATGGACATCGCCGGGGCAACCGTTTACCGCGGCATCTACGGCTTCGGAAAGAAGAGCCGCGTCCATTCCGCCGACGTCATGAGGCTCTCAACTGATCTGCCCATCGTTATCGAGGTTGTGGACAGGGGCTTTAAGATAGAAAAAGCGATATGCGAAATCAAGCCCATGATACAGGACGGCATGATAACCGTAGAGCCGACGATAGTTGTCTGGGTCGGCACCTCCGAGGAAGTGAAGAGGTTCGAGGAGGACGCCGTCAGGGAGCTTTGATCTTCCTAACTATTATATAGGATTTAGTCCCAGCTTTTCTTGGAGGTGCTCACATGCTTCACCACGTCAAGCTGATTTACGCGACCAAGAGCAGGAAGCTCGTTGGCAGGAAGATCGTTCTGGCCATTCCCGGCAGTATAGCCGTCGTCGAGTGCGTTAAGCTGGCCAGGGAGCTGATAAGACACGGCGCGGAAGTCCACGCGGTCATGAGCGAGAACGCCACCAAGATAATCCACCCTTATGCTATGGAGTTTGCCACCGGAAACCCGGTCGTGACGGAAATCACCGGCTTCATAGAGCACGTTGAGCTGGCCGGAGATCATGAGAACAAGGCCGACCTCGTTCTGGTCTGCCCCGCAACCGCGAACACCATCGGGAAGATAGCCAACGGCATAGACGACACGCCCGTTACGACCGTCGTGACTACCGCTTTTGCCCACACGCCTATAATGATCGCCCCCGCGATGCACTCAACCATGTACGAGCACCCGATAGTCGTCGAGAACATCGAAAAGCTCAAGAGACTGGGCGTCGAGTTCATAGGCCCGAGATTCGAGGAGGGCAAGGCGAAGGTTGCCTCGATAGACGAGATAGTCTACCGCGTCATCAAAAAGCTCCATCCAAAGACCCTCGAAGGAAAGCGCATTCTCGTCACGGCAGGGGCGACGAGGGAGTACATAGACCCAATACGCTACATAACCAACGCGAGCAGCGGCAGGATGGGTGTCGCCATAGCCGAGGAGGCCGAGCTGAGGGGTGCCGAGGTCACGCTCATAAGGACGAAGGGGAGCGTTCCCAGCTTCGTCGAGAACCAGATTGAGGTTGAGACCGTTGAGGAGATGCTGGAGGCGATAGAAAACGAGCTGAGGAGCAAGGAATATGATGTGGTGGTACTGGCGGCGGCGGTCAGCGACTTCAGGGTGAAGGAGAAAGCCAACGTCAAGATAAAGAGCGGGAAGTCGCTGACGCTAGAACTCGAGCCGACACCGAAGATAATAGACAGGATCAAAAAACTCCAGCCGGACGTTTTTCTGGTTGGGTTCAAAGCGGAGACCGGCCTCAGCGAAGAGGAGCTCATTGAAGCGGCGAGAAAGCAGATCAAAAGGGCGGGAAGCGACCTCGTCGTGACAAACACGCTAAAGGCCTTCGGCAGTGAGGAGAACGAGGTTCTGCTAGTGACGGAGAAGTCGGTACGAAAGATTCCAAGGATGAGTAAAAGAGAACTCGCCGAAAGGCTCTGGGACGAAATAATTTCGATTCTCGGCCGATGAAGGAAAAATCTTTTTTACCTTTTTAGCCAATTCTTCTAAAACCATTCGAGGTGATAGTATGGTAGCCTTCGATGAGCCCCTGCCCTACATCGGGATTACGCCGTTCCAGTTGGTATCGGCACTGGTAATTCTGATAGTGGGCTACATCATCGCGAAGATTATAGTCTCCCTCTTCAAGAAGAGCGTGAAGAAAACGAAGCTCCCGCCACTTGTCGTCGAGTTCCTAGGGAGGTTTCTGGCCATAGGGCTTTACCTGATAGTCCTCATTGTGGCCCTCGGTGCCGTTGGAATATCTGTATCGCCGATAATCCTCGGCCTGTCCGCTGTGGTAGGCTTAATCCTAGGCTTCGGCCTTCAGGACACGCTGACCAACCTCGCCGCAGGGATCTGGCTCGCCGTGCTGAGGCCCATTGACATGGGTGAGGTCGTGGAGGTAGCGGGTAAAACCGGCAAAGTACATGACATCGGGTTGATGGGAACTAAGCTCCTAACTGCCGACAACAAGCTGATAACGATTCCCAACAAGCTCGTCTGGGGTAGCATAATAGTCAACTACACCAGAATGCCAACGCGGAGGGTTGGCATCGATATAGGCGTTGCCTACGGAACTGACCTCGACAGGGCGATAAAGCTCGCGATGGACCTGATGAAGAGCCATCCAAAGGTGCTCGATGACCCCGAGCCGACCGTGGTCATAACAGCCCTCGCGGATTCCTCCATCAACCTGCAGCTGAGGACCTGGGCGAAGACAGAGGACTACTGGACGGTCAAGGGTGACCTCACGAAGGGTATATACGAGCTCTACACGAAGGAGGGCATCGAGATACCGTTCCCGCAGCTGGACGTTCACCTTAAGAACGAATGATTTTCGAAATCGTCGGAGATTTTTGATTTTTTGTAAACTCTGACCCCCCTTTAACATTTCGTTTTAAACCAAAAGGTTCATATCCTACCCGGCGCTAGGTTCTCAGGTGGTTATCATGAAGAAGATAGGGATAATCGGCGGAACGACACCGGAATCAACCTGCTACTACTACCAGAACTACATCAAGATAAGCAGGGAGAAGTTCGGTCCCTTCACGTTCCCGGAGCTCATAATCTACTCAATAAACTTTGAGGAGTTCAAAAACAACCCGCGCGGCTGGGAGGGTAGGACTGAAATCCTGATAAACGCGGCCAGAGCCCTTGAGAGGGCCGGTGCCGAGATAATATCGCTCTCCGCCAACACGCCCCACATAGTCTTCCCGGAGATCCAGAAGGCCGTAAGCGTCCCGATGGTGAGCATAATCGACGCGCTCATCGAGGAGATGAGGAGGAGAGGTGTTAAGAGGGTCCTTCTCCTTGGAACCAAGACGACGATGACGGCCGACTTCTACAAGAACGCCCTCCGCGAGGCGGGCTTTGACGTGGTAACTCCTGTTGAAGAGGAGATGGACGAGATCGACAGAATAATCTTCAGCGAGCTCGCCTTCGAGAACTTCGAGCACAAACCCTACTTGATAGACCTCATAGAGAGGTACGCCAGGGAGGAGGGCATCGAGGGGGTAATCCTCGGCTGCACCGAGCTACCGCTGGCGATAAAGCCCGGCGATGTGTCTGTTGAGGTCTTCGAT
>JAMOTW010000141.1 GCA_027062125.1 Thermococcus sp. | reverse complement strand
CACGGGAGCTCAAGCTTGACCTTTGTCTTGTTGCCAACTGGAGCACCGAGGGCCACGAAGAACCTTATCACCCTCCTGTCCCATGTCCTGAAAAGAACGCTTCTTCCCCTTGCCTCGCGGTTCTCCTTGATTTCGTAGTTGAATTCGCCAAAGAGTTCCTTGAGGGTTTCAACGAACCTTTCAACGGCATCATTCTCGCTTGAGATGAAGCTCAGTGTGTTTAGGTTCCTGTCGATGTTGCCGTCGCTGAAGAGGGCTCCCATAATGAGGGCGACCTTCTCAAGCCTCTTGTCGTCGCTCCTGAGGGGCAGAAGGCCGAGCTCCTTGAGCTCCTCCGCCATCTTGAGGGAATTGGGCTTTGCTCCCGTCTCCCACCAGCGTAGTGTGCTCGCCTTTATGCTGAGCTCCTTCGAGGCCCTCTTGTAGCCGTGACCCGTCCTTTCGCGGTGCTCCATCCAGCGGAGGTAGTCCCTCAGCTTGTCCTCTTCACCGTAGGTTTTAGCTATCCCGAACTCGTCGAGCACCACAACCGGAACGCTGATTAGCTCGTCCCTTTCGGTGAGCTCCCCGACTTCCTTGAGCCCGCTGGGAGTGTAGACCCTGTGGTCGGGCGTTAGGGCGAGCCAGTAGTCCTTCTCAAGGCTGACTATTCTCCTCAGCCTTTGCTTTCCAATCCTCTTGTTGGCGTAGAGGAGCTTTGTGAAGCCCTCTCTGGTGAGGACTTCAACGTTCTCATCCCCGAAGTCGTGGTAGATTACCCTGACGTCCCCGTCTATTCCTCCCCCCGACGGGTTCTTCAGGGCATTCTCAACGAAGTTCTTGAGCTTTACAGCCATTATCTTTCCGTTTTCCCTGATAACAACGCTCTCGTTTCCGCTAAAGCACTGGAACGGGTCGTGTCTCACATCGCCGAGGAGCGCGCCCGCGTGCGCGCCTGTGGCGTCGATGAACGGTGCCTTGTTCCTGCCGCAGTTGTCCACGAGAAGCTTCGGGACGAGAACCGAGCCCTTGAGGCGCATGTTCGAGAGCGCCATTATGGTGATTATTATGACGAAGAGCCCCATGAGGAGCGTGGTGGCTCCGGGCTGCATGAAAAAAGCCATCACTACGGTGAATATCACCGCTAGGAGGAGGTAGGATTTTATGTTCTCTTGGCCCTTGGCCTTCTCGCGGTACTTCTCGACTATCCTCCTGCCCTGACAGGCCGGGACGGTCTTTATCTTGGGCATGTTCTCGTCTTCTGGGTTGGGGAAGACGAGTATGTCCTCGAGGTTCTCCGTGGGGAGGAGCTCAGCCATGGCCTGACCGAGCATCGACTTACCCGTTCCCGGCTCGCCTATGAGGAGCACGTGCCTTTTCTGATTGGCCGCAGTTCTGATTACCTCAACCGCGTGTTCCTGGCCGATGACCTGGTCTATGAGCTTCTCGGGAACCTTGATCTCGTCTGTGGCGTTGAAATCAACGCCCAGCTCGAGGCTCTCGCCGTATTCCCTGGGGACCAGCGCCTCTCCAACCTTTTCTTCGTCCCCCATTTTGAGTCCCTCTTTCTTCCTCTAAGTCTGGATGCTCGGGGCGATTTATAACTTTTTTGAGGCCGTCGAGAAAAAGCTAAAATAGTCCCGTGGGCAATGTGGGGTGGTGGGAGCAATGAAGGTCGAGGATCAGATTGTGTTTACCGCCAAACACGGGAACTGGAAGGTAGCGGACAGGCTCATCGACATGGAAGACGAGAAGGTGGCTCACTTCATAGCGAGCATAGCCAACACAGTCAACGCGAAGATACCGGAGTACCTCACGGAGGTCATGAACGTCGCGGGCATAATGAGCCTGGCCGAGGAGCTCGCGAAGAAGGATCTGAGCGACGCCGTCGTGGCTCTCAAGTCGCCCGGAACCGCGAGGAAGCTGGGTCAGCTCGTCTTCGAGGAGGACAAGAAGCTCAGGAAACACCTGACTGATGTAGCCAAGGCCATACTCGTACGCGAGGTGCTCTCGAGGAAGGTGCCGGTGGACTATCCGGAGGAGCCCCTCAGGGAGGTCAGGATAGTCTTCCCGTACAACGAGGACCACGTCAACTTCACCGCATTCCACCTCAGCGCGGAGCACGGGCCGTGGAGGGCCGTGAGGAGGCTCATAATCGACGACAAGACTCCCATGGCGGACGTAGCGAGACTCCTCGCGAGCATAAACGAGAGCATCACCCTCAAACTGCCTGTCTATGCGGGTATAGACGTCAAGGGCATCGAGGCCTGGTTCGGGGAGTTCAAGAAGGTCAAAAAGGCCGAGATTCCGGGGGTGGTTGAGAAGTACAAGCACTTCCAGGCCGAGAACTACGCGCCGGGGGAGTTCGTCGAGCACGCCAAAGTATACGCCCTCAGAAAAGCCCTCGAGAAGATAGGCCTCCCGCTGGACGTCCCGGCCAAGAGCCTGGAGAAGTACCTGGAGAAGAAGTGATCAAAGATGATGAGGCCGAGGACACCCGAGCGGTGCTCCAGCCGCCGTGAGGACTCTTCGCTTCGCTGATTTGGGGTGTGATAGCATGAGGAAGGAAGTCGTGTTCACGGAAAACGCCCCCGCCCCCATAGGGCCCTACAGCCAGGGAATACTCGCGGAAGGAAAGCTCCTCTTCGTTTCGGGCCAGATACCCATAGACCCCGAGACAGGGGAGCTCGTGACGGGCCCAATCGGGAGACAGGCCGAGCAGGCAATCAGGAACCTCCTCGAGGTGGTCAAGGCCGCGGGGGGAAGCGCCGAGAACGTCGTGAAGGTTACCGTCTACATCACGGACATGAAAGCCTATGCAGAATTCAACGAGGTCTACGAGAGGTACTTCTCGACATCAAAGCCGGCCAGAGCCGTGGTGGAGGTCTCCAACCTGCCCAAGGGAGTGGCGGTCGAGGTGGAGGCCATCGCCGTCCTCTGAGGTTTTTTTACTTTTTGACTCTCTGAACGAAGGTGGAAGGATGGAAGCGGTGAGAATAAGGCGTGAACTCCTCGAGTACCTCCTCGAGCTCGCCCGCGAGTTCTATCCCAACGAGTTCGCCGGCTTTCTAAGGGAGAAGGACGGGGTCTTCGAGGAGGTCCTCATAGCCCCCAACCCTCACTTCGGCACCAGCTCCGCGTTCTTCGATACCTGGATGCTGCCCTACGACGAGAGCATAAAGGGAACCGTCCACTCTCACCCGGGCCCGAGCCCGTGGCCGTCCCAGGCGGATCTCCACTTCTTCTCCAAGTTCGGGGGAGTTCACCTGATAATAGCGTACCCCTACACAGAGAACGACGTCAGGGCCTACCTCAGCAACGGCCAGCGGGTAAGGATTGAGGTCGTGGAGTGAGCCTGAGAGGCACGAAGCTTCATGTGAAAATTCTTAAAAAGGAGGGGGTAATAGAATCTTCGGTGTTGAACATGAAGGTACGTGACGTCCTGGAAAAGCTGGACGAGAAGCAGAGAAGGACCGTGATGCAGTGTAGGGAAACCTGCGGTATACCCTGCCTCGACAGGGAAATCGACGTCGAGACCGACGAGGACCTCGTGAAGTTTCTGAAGGCCATATCCAATCCACTCAGGCTCAAGATACTCAAGCTCCTCAAGGACAACTGGCTGTGCGTGTGCATAATAGCCCTGGCCCTCGAGCAGGATCAGACCCTCATCAGCCACCACCTCAGAACGCTCCGCTCCCTCGGCCTCATAGAGGTCAGGAAGGAGGGCAAGATGCATTTCTACAGGACGAACAAGGAGGCCCTCGAGAGGTACCTCAAGAGGGTCACACTCGAGCTGGTGTGAGCCATGAACGAGCACCAGGCCAGGGTGGACGAGCTCGTTAGGGAGATGGGAGGCTACTGGAAGCCGTTCGAGATGCTCACGGCACTGGTCGAGGAAGTCGGGGAGCTGGCCGACGAGCTTTTGAAGGTGGAGGGGGTGAAGGGGAAGGGAAACAGGGACTCCCTCGAGGAAGAGCTCGGGGACGTGATGTTCGCCCTCGCCTGCATAGCCAACTACTATGGTATCGACCTCTTGAAGGCCCTTAAAGGAAGCGTGGAGAAGTATCGCATCCGGGACAAAAGTAGGTTGGAAGAACAGCATGAGGTTGCCCGTGGATAACTTCCTTCAACCATAACATTTAGTTCCGAATTATAACCGGGTTTTAGGAGACAGGTGGTGATTAGGGTGACCGAATGGTTAGAAATAATCCAACATATAGAAACATTTTTATAATTCACCGACCAATACAGACCAAAACCCCCTGGAGGTGAAAGGATGGCCGATAAAATAAACGGAATCGACATCCGCATTTTGAAGCTCCTCTCAAAGAACGCCCGCCTTACCTATAAGGAGCTTGCTGAGATCCTTGGCACCACCAGGCAGAGGATATCGAGGAGGATGGACCGCCTCGAGAGGAACGGCATCATAAAGAAGTACACCGTTATCCCCGACTACGACGCCCTTGGCTACGTCCACGTCATACTCGGAATAACCGTCAAGCCAACCACCAACATCGACGAGATAATCCCAATCCTGGTCGAGGACGAGAACATCAAGCTCGTCCAGCGCGCCATCGGCTCCCACAACCTCGTCATCCACATAGTCGGCCCCAAGGACATGAAGGAGCTCGAGAAGATAATCGCAGAGGTCTCCAAGAAGATCCCGGGAATAGACAAGCTCGACATAACCTTCATCACCGAAACAGTCAAGTTCGAGGTTCTTTGATTTCCTTTATACCCTTCGTCAACCGCCGAGGGAAAGAATAATAAAGGGCCCCCCGGACTTCTTCACCAGGTGGCAGGAATGCTCGAGAGAATCGCCGTGGACGTGGCAGTGGTCGCGCTGATGGGATTCGGCTCCTATCGCTTCAAGGCCCTTGACGCGAAGGGCACCGTTGCAGCGGCAGTTCTTGGACTCGCGGTCATCGAACTGGGCGGGCTCTATCCGTTTCTGGCAATGCTGACCTTCGTAATAGCCGGGGTTCTCTCGACCAAGTACAGGTTCAGGGAGAAAGTGGAGCTCGGTGCGGCCCAGAGTAGGAACGGAATCAGGAGCTGGGGCAACGTCCTCGGAAACGGCCTAGCCGCGGCGATATTTCTGGCCTTCGAGTCTCTCTCAAGGATGGACGTCTTCTGGGCGGCAACGTTCGCCGCCATAGCAACCGCTAACGGCGATACACTCGCCAGCGAGCTCGGCAAGGTGTTCGGGAAGAGCCCGAGGCT
>JAMOTW010000140.1 GCA_027062125.1 Thermococcus sp. | reverse complement strand
AACCCCGACTGCCAGTACATAGTTCCGAAGGGAGAGAGCATCATAAACGGCGACCCGATAGCGCTCCTCGCCAAGGCCCAGCACCCAGAGGCGGCCCAGGCCTTCATCTACTGGGTTCTCACCGAAGGTCAGGCCATCTGGATGAGCCCGGACATCAACAGGCTCCCGATCAACCCGGAGATATTCGACATGGAGATTACCAAGGAGTACGCGGACATAGTCTTCAAGGGACAGCACGCCGGCGAGACCTACGGCGAGGCGAGGCCGGCCCTCAAGAAGGCCTACCAAAACGCCATCGAGGCCGAGGGAATACCCTTCGACGACAAGCGCGCCCTCGAGACCGTCAGCGCGCTCCAGTACTACTTCAAGGCCACCCTCGTCGACCCGAACCAGAAGCTCCACGACGCGTGGGTCGCCATAGTCCAGGCCTACAGGGAGGGCAAGATAACCGAGGAGCAGTTCAACCAGCTCAAGGACGAGCTGACCGCGCCGATACAGTTTAAGGACCCCGAGACCGGCAAGATGGTGACCTTCACCGAGGAGTATGCCAAGAGCATAAACGACAAGATACTCAACGACAGGAACTTCCAGGACCAGCTCGTCCAGGAGTGGCGCCAGGCCGCCGGCAACAAGTACGACAAAGTCCTCCAGGATCTCCAGAACATGATCGGCTGAAGCGCCTTTGATAACTTCCTGCACATTTCTTCCCTTTTCTCGCAATTTTTAACTATGGGCGGATCAACAAATTTTTGGAAATATTTAAATAGCCCAGGCCTCGACCAACTCAGAGTGACGTGTGTGGCTTGAAGCAGAACGGAGGTTGATGCTCAATGAAGGTTAGCAAGTGGAGCGAGAGACTCTTCGGAACGCCGATATTTGATCCCGTCGTGACTACGTCGTTCCTGTTCCCACTCCTGTACCTGATAGCGTTCCTGATAATCCCAGTGCTGACAATGCTGGCGATAGCCTTCGTCTACAACGGGCATTTCTCCCTGTACTGGTTCAAGAACATCCTGACTTCCGACTACTACCTCAGCTTCAGACCGACCGGAGAGTTCTACAGACTCGTCACGATGCCCAGCGGGGAGCAGATATACTACGTCCAGGGCGTTGACTTCGGAGTGATACTCAACTCCATAATAGTCTCCCTGAGCGTCATGATCCTGACCACGATACTGGGAACCGTCTTCGCCTTCGTGATGGCCCGCTACGACTTCCCGGGCAAGAATATCGTCAGGATTCTGCTCTTCGTGCCGCTCCTCGTTACGCCCTTCGTCAACGTCTTCATCGTTAAGAAGATGTTCCTTCCCAACGGTCTGATAAACTGGCTGTTCTACGACATCCTTCACGTCTTCCCGCACAGAATCGTCATCGACGGTCTCGTGGGCGTTATAGTCGCCCAAACCATGACATACTACCCGATAGTTTACCTCAACGCCTACGCGAGCTTCATCAACATCGACCCCACCCTCGAGGAGCAGGCCGAGAACCTCGGGAGCGGAAGCTTCCACCTCTTCAGAACCGTTACCTTCCCGCTCGCCCTCCCGGGAATAGCGGCCGGTGCGACCCTCGTCGGAATATTCAGCCTTGAGGACCTCGCCGCCCCGATAGTCTTCCAGGGCAACCCGCTCGCGAGGAAGCTCATGTCCTTCCAGATATACAGCGCGTTCACCAGTGGTTTCAACGTCGGAAGCCCACAGCTCGCCGCACTGGCAATAATAATGCTCACCATCGCCATCCTGATGTTCCTTGGAATCAGGAAGTACGTCAGCATGAGGCAGTACGCCATGCTCAGCAAGGGCGGCAGGTGGAAGCCGAGGGTTGCCAAGCCCAAGGGCTGGCAGGCGGCCCTCATCTACCTCGTCGTCCTCCCGATGCTCCTCATCTCGATATTCCCCCAGATCGGTGTCGTGCTCCTGGCCTTCAGCGAGAGCTGGTCCGGAACGTGGCCGGAGGGCTTCACCACCCAGCACATAATGAGCATAGTCACCCAGCCCGACATAGAGCGCGTCATAATGAACAGCGTCATGTACTCAACCGCGGCCATAATCGTCATCCTCCTCCTGTCGCTCACGGCATCCTACGCCTCCAGCAGGTTCAAGAAGAGCCAGCTCGGCCCGGTGCTCGACAGCCTCTCCACCATCCCGATAGCCGTCCCGGGTATCGTTATAGCGATGGGCTATTTCTTCTTCTTCGCGAAGGTCTTCCCGGACACGCCGCTCGACCCGACGAACCTGCTCGGCTTCAACCCGGCGATGGTGCTCGTGCTGGCCTACTCGATAAGACGCCTTCCCTTCGCGGCACGCTCCATCTCCGCTGGAATCCAGCAGGTCCACGTATCGCTTGAAGAGGCGGCACTCAACCTCGGCGCAGGAAGGTGGAAAGCGCTGACGGGAATCCTCATGCCGCTGATACTCCTGAACCTCCTCGGTGGAGCCATGCTCAGCTTCGTCTACTGTATGAGCGAGACCAGCGTGGGCATCACCCTCGGTTCAATCAATCCGGACTACTACCCGATAACCGCAAGGATGGTCGAGCTGATGACGAGCGCCGTCGGAAGCGCGAACCTCGCGGCCGCGCTGGGTGTGTTCCTCATGGTGGTTCAGATAATCGCCATAGTCCTCGCGAACCTGATAACCAAGCAGAGGTACTCGTTCATAGGTCTCACATGAGGTGGTCGAAATGGTCGATGTCAAGCTCGAGAACATTGTTAAGACCTTCGGGGAAACCGTCGCCCTCAAGGGAATAGACCTTCACATAAAGGCGGGAGAGCTCTTCACCCTGCTCGGACCGAGCGGGTGCGGAAAGTCCACGACGCTGAGAATAATAGCCGGCTTGGACTTCCCGGACAGCGGGACGATATACTTCGGCGACGAGGAGGTCACCTACCTCCCCTCCAGCAAGCGCGGTGCGGTGCTCGTCTTCCAGAACTACGCCCTCTGGCCGCACATGACAGTCTTCGACAACGTCGCCTACGGCCTCAAGCTCAGGAAGCTCCCCAAGGAGGAGATAAAGAAGAAGGTAGAGTGGGCCCTCGAGCTCGTCAAGCTCCAGGGGTTCGAGGACCGCTACCCGACCCAGCTCTCGGGTGGACAGCAGCAGCGTGTGGCGATAGCCAGGGCCCTCGTCGTCGAGCCGAAGGTTCTCCTCCTCGACGAGCCGCTGAGCAACCTCGACGCCAAGCTCAGGCTCGAGATGCGCTCCGAGATTAGGCGCATACAGCGCGAGCTCGGAATAACCGTCCTCTACGTTACCCACGACCAGGAGGAGGCAATGGCCATAAGCGACAGGATTGCAGTCATGAACGTTGGAACCGTTGAGCAGGTTGGAACGCCGAAGGAGATATACGAGAGCCCGAGAACGGAGTTCGTGGCGAGCTTCATGGGCAAAACCAACGTCATCCCGGCGAAGGTAGTCGAGAGGAACGGCGACCGCGTTTCCGTCGAGTTCGAGGGCATCAGGCTGGACGGTCTATACTACACAGAGAAGAGCGACGACGTGGTCGTTGTCATAAGACCGGAGAGGATAAGGCTCCACCCCGTGGAGAACGCGGTCTCGTTCACAGGGACGGTTGACCTCGTGGAGTACTACGGGTTCTTCATAGAGGTCGTCGGACTATTCGGGGAGACGAGGATCATCTCGAGAACCATCAGCGACAGGGACGTTGCCGGCCTGAGGCCGACCCAGCCGGTGACCTTCTACGTGGAGAGGGACGACATCATCGTCCTGCCGAAGCAGCAGCTTTAAATTCCTCCCTTTTTCTATTCCTCCCGGTGGTCCCATGTTGCTGGAGCTATTCCGCGAGGGACAGGTCTACGAGGTTCTCCTCGTTACGAGGTCGAACGTCACTCCGGTCGGCGTCGTGAGGCGGGGCGAGAGGCTCTTCTTCAAGCTCTTCGGCGGGAGGAGCGCGGGGGAGATAAAAAGCCTCCCCAAGGCGTCGATACAGATAACCAACGATGTGGAGCTTCTGGTGAAACTCGCCCTCAACTTCGACGTTAAACTTCAGTTCGAAGGGCGCGGGGGTTACCGCTGGGTGAAGAACCTACCCGGGGTCTACGGGACGGTCGAGTTCAGGGAGGAGCACCACGAGGACAAGCTCGGTTCCACAACCGTCCTCAAATGCGTTCTAATTCCAGAGGGGGAGATCGAGGGGAAGCTGTCGCCGAGGCCGGTAAGCCGCGCGGATAACTACCTCCTCGAGATGGCGGTCAACTTAACGAGGCTCCTCGTGGCGGTGAGGAACGGTAGAAGGGAGGCGGCGGAGAGGCTTTACCGGGAGGTCATCCGCGACCACGAGATGTACAAAAAGTTCGGTGGAGGCTCTGAAATAGCCAGGGAGATGCTCAAGCTCGCCGGGGACATTTTTGGGTAGCAATCCTCCGGAAGAGCCAAGGGAAAGCTTATAATACGTTCCCCACCCAGTTAAGACGGTGATATCATGAGAGGAAAGAGGGTTCTGGCCCTTGTATTGGCCCTTCTCGCAATAGCAGCAATACCCCTGAGCAGCGTCTCCGCCGCATCGGGCAGTTCAGTACCGGGCGAAATCCTGATTCAGCCGCTTCCGGGTGTTCCAGCGATAGGGAAGCCCGGGGACGTGATCGAGATAGTGCCCGCGGAAGGGGTTTCAATACAGTCCCTCCAGATAATCTCAATACTCAACGGTCCCTACGACCTCCAGATAGTCGGAACCGAGAACGGCGTCCTGAAGGCCAAGATACCCGAAAACGCCATCCCTGACGTTTACTTCCTCATCGTCAAGAGCGACAAGGGGGATGTGACGGTACCCAACGGCGTCTGGGTGGTGAAGGAGAACCCGAAGCTCCTCAGGATTGCCCACCTCAGCGACCTTCACGTGACGAGTGGAGCGAAGATAGGATTCGTATGTGGCGACTACTTCCAAAAGAGCCTTCCCGAGATACTCCAGTACTGCAAGCACCCCTATGCGATGCACAGCTACACGGCTCACGTGAGCGCGATGACTTACTACGCCATGACCGGCCTCAAGGGTGAGGACGTCGTTAACCTGATAATCAGCACCGGTGACGACGTTGACACCAGCGGTGACCAGGAAGGCTACAAGATGTTCGACCACGGCATCCTCCTCGGAACGGCCGCCGGGACTCCCGTCATAAGCATAAAGGGCAACCACGACCACCCACCGGTCTACTACACCAAGTACGTCAGCCCAAGGTACTTCTACAGGGTCATCGGGGACTTCCTCATAATAGGCCTCGACAGCAGGGG
>JAMOTW010000139.1 GCA_027062125.1 Thermococcus sp. | reverse complement strand
CTACTCGGGTGGAATAAAGGGCTGAGGTGGTTGAAATGGTTAAGGTCACCCTGGACAACATCACGAAGAGGTTCGGCGACTTTGAGGCCCTCAAGCGGGTAAGCCTTGAGATAGCCGACAAGGAGTTCATGGCGCTCCTCGGCCCCTCGGGAAGCGGGAAGTCAACACTCCTCTACACGATAGCAGGAATTTACCGGCCGACGAGCGGGAGAATATATTTTGACGGCAGGGACGTTACCGATGTCCCGCCGAAGGACAGGAACGTTGGTCTGGTCTTTCAGAACTGGGCGCTCTATCCGCATATGAAGGTCTTCGACAACATAGCCTTTCCGCTTGAGCTGAGGAAGGCACCGAAGGACGAGATAGCTAAAAAGGTCAGGGAAGTTGCCGGGATGCTCCACATAGAGAACCTCCTCGACCGCTATCCATGGCAGCTCTCCGGTGGTCAGCAGCAGCGTGTTGCCATAGCGAGGGCCCTGGTCAAAGAGCCGGACGTTCTCCTACTCGATGAGCCGCTGAGCAACCTCGACGCGCTTCTGAGGCTTGAGGTAAGGGCCGAGCTCAAGAGACTCCAGAAGGAGCTTGGAATCACCGCCGTTTATGTTACCCACGACCAAGCCGAAGCTCTGGCAATGGCCGACAGGATAGCCGTGATCAAGGAGGGGGTGATACTCCAGGTCGGAAGCCCGGACAACGTCTATTACAGGCCGAAGTACCGCTTCGTCGGCGGCTTCCTCGGAAGCCCGCCCATGAACTTCGTCGAGGCTGAGGTCAGGGGATCTTACCTCGACGTCTATGGAAGCAGGATCCCGATTCCGGCCCAGTACCGGGAGCTGGTTGAGAAACTCGGTGTCGCGGAGGTCATCCTCGGCTTCAGGCCGCACGACGCAGAAGTCATGAAAGGAACCACCGAGGGACTCGTCGGAACGGTCTATTCCTTTGAGCCCCTCGGCAGGGAGCAGATAGTCACTGTTTCGGTCAACGGGGCGTTCGTCAAGGTCTTTGCTCCAGAGGGGGAGCACTTCAGCTTCGGCGAGCCGGTGACGGTGAAACTCCGGGAGGACAGGATAGTCCTCTTCGACAGGAAGACGGAGAAAGCATTGGAGTTTTTGGGAGAATAACTTCGTTTTTGTTCCGTTCTTCGGTTAATTTAGGCTGTCACATTTATTGTTTTGTAGCCTTTATTTTCAAATTCTGAAAGTGTCATCAATTACTGGAGCGATGCATATCAAAAATCTAAAGAGACGAGGATATGAAATAAGCTTAAAAGCGTCCCAAAAATCTTTTACGGAGATGTTGCATTTAATACCTGATAAATGGCAACAAGTTCATAGAATTTCGCTTCCATACCATTTAGGGTGGTGGATAATTAATGGAGAGGTTAAGGGTTATTGCCATTTGCCTTCTCTTTTCTTTGCTTTTAATGGGAGGGATAAGTCTACTGGTTAAAAGTCATCTGGATCGGCCCCATGTTCTTTGGGAAAAGGACTGCTCACTAATTGGAGTTTTTGATAATTATGTGATATGTTACAATGATGAAACCATAACCCTCTTGGACATCACAAACGGTGATAAGATTCGAGAGATTAATGGCAGAGATCCCTACCTTATTGGCGAGGTTCTTTCATTTGTGGATGGAAATACTCTCTATAACCTTAATCTAAGGAGCAATGAAATCAAAAAAGTGCCCACTAATCTACCTGAAATCTACGCGGGATTTGATTTTGATAATTACACGCTTTTTATCCAGATTGAGAACAAGTCTCCAGTTTCAGCAATTACATACCACATTTGCCATCATTATGAATGTTCATCAGCTTCAATACCAAATGGAAGCACACCGCAGGTACTAAAAATAGGCAACAAGATGATTTTAGGTTCAACCACTGGAAGAGACGCCTTCTACGTTGAGAATGGGAAGATAATATTCAATTTCACAACTGATTCTCCAGTAAAAACTTTTGAAATTGCCGAAAACAGAGTCTTCATAGCGGAAGGGGGTGAAGTTTTGGGTGATATTTACTCAGGGAAGCTCTATGCGTTCGATAAATGGGGCAGGCCGTTATGGGACTACTCTCTGACACCTAAGGATAAGGCTTTTGCGTGCCTCTATACAGAAAACGACAGACTCTACGGAATAACATACAACGCCGTGATGTTCATTTTTTCCTTTGATGGGGAGCTTGAAAAGACTATAGAAAGCCCACTAACGGACAAAATTCTGCTGGATGCAGAATCTATTGGCATTGAATGTGATCAAGGTACTTTTGCCTATGTTGTAAATACCTACGGGGCAAAGCGTGAGAGTGGTTTCTGCGTCTATAATGACGGAGAATTTAAGTGCTACAAGATGGAGCTATTATCTACCAAGATTTTTATTCGCGGGAACTATATGGTGGTTCAGCTCGTGAACGGAAAAGTTGCAGTTTTAAAGGTCAGCTGATTCGTTTCCCACCAGCCACGCCGTCATTACCACCCGCAGGTTAGTGATTATGGCGAGAAGGAGGAAGAGCGCTTTAACCGAAGTCTCGACTGGATACAGGAGGAAGAGCATCGTCAGAAAGATTCTCTCGTCCCGTTTACCAGGGAGCTTTCTGAGAGCCGGAATCGAGCTGTATGCGTCCTTTCCATAAGCAGCCTTGAACCTCTCGGTCGAGTAGCTCACCATCACCGAGCCGAGGAGTGCAAGGAGTGCAATGAGGTACCAGAGGGGCTCCCTGAGGGTTGAGTAAGCAAGGAGGGCCAAAAATGCGCCGTCAACGTAGCGGTCGAGAAGGGAGTCAATGTAGCCCCCGAACCTGCTCGTCCTCATCTGAACCCTCGCCAGCTCGCCGTCAACGCCGTCGAGGATTGAGCTAATCTGATACAGTATTCCGGCTAAGGGAAGGCTGAAGAGCGTCAGAAAGGCCGAAATCACTCCGAGGACAAATGTAACGACAGTCATTTGGTTCGGGGTGGCCTTCTCGGCGAGGAGGTAGCTTATCTCGGTTGAAACCTTCCTGTTGAGATGTCTGCTGATGAACCCGTCGCCCGTTCCCTTCACCGCGGTCTTGACGAGCATCCTTCTGGCTCTCTTCAGGTCCGAAGGGGTATCAACATCGATCCAGGGGAGGCCGTCGAGGAAGGTAACCTCAAGCTTAGCCCTCTTCACGACCTCGCTCATGGGATAGTCCCCTTCTCTCTCCCTCTCCAGTGCCTCTGTTACCTTGAAGATTCCCTCATCGAGGAGGAAGAAGCCCGTATCGACCGCATCCCACTCGTCGAGTGATTTTCCTATCCCCTCGACCCTGCCGTTTCTGACCCTCACCTTAGTCGCCTCGCCCACGTCCGCCCATCTCGGTTTCCTGTCCGCTATAAGGCCGTTTCCCCTCAGGGCTTCCCGGATGAATTCCTCGCCGTAAACGTGGTCGCTCATCACCAGGACGAACTTCCCGGAGACCCTTGCCTTCGCGAGGTGGAGGGAGTGCCCGTTGCCCTTCTCGGGCTCGGGGTTGATAACAATCTCGGCAGGAAAACCGTGCCCCTCGATGAACTCCCAGTAGAGCGGGGCGTAGCGGTCGTTGGTGACTATTATGAACCTTTTGACGCCGTTCTTCTGAAGGAGATGCATCGTCCGATACAGAATCTCCCTTCCTGCTACCTTAACGAGCCCCTTGGGCTTCTCTCCCATTCTCGTTCCGAGGCCTGCCGCTAAAATCACCGCCGTTTTTGGGACCATTGGCATCACCTTTTTAAAGCCCCCGCCGAGCCACTCTCCAGTGAGGGTTATCCGACCAATGATTTGAAGCTTTCGGGTGAGAGAGATGCGAGTTGCCGTGCTGTATTCCGGCGGAAAGGACTCCAACTACGCCCTCTATTGGGCCTTGAAGCAGGGGTTTGAGGTCAAGTACCTCGTCTCGATGGTAAGCGAGAGGGAAGACAGTTACATGTACCACGTGCCGAACATCCACCTCACCGAGCTCCAGGCGAAGGCGGTAGGGGTTCCCCTCGTGAAGGGCTTCACGGGCGGCGAGAAGGAGAAAGAGGTAGAGGACATGAAGGCCGTCCTCGAGGGGCTGAGGATAGACGGTGTCGTTGCCGGAGCTCTGGCCAGCGAGTACCAGAAACAGAGGGTTGATAGGGTCGCGAGAGAGCTCGGCATAGAGAGCTTCGCCCCGGCCTGGCACAGGGACCCAATCGAGTATATGCGCGAGATAATCGGCATCTTCGACATCGTTATGGTCGGCACGGCTGCCTACGGGTTAGATGAGAGATGGCTTGGGAGGAGGATTGACGAGAAGGCCCTGGGGGAGCTGGTGAGGCTCCACGAGAAATACAGAATCCACGTTGCAGGAGAAGGCGGTGAGTTCGAGACCTTCGTCAGGGATGCGCCCTTCTTCAGGGCGCGCATAGTTTTCGATGAAGTCGAGAAGAAGTGGAACGAGTGCAACTATTCGGGAGTGCTTGAGGTTAAGAGGGCGCATCTTGAGAAAAAGTAGAGGGTGTGCAGTCAGGGCTTCACCCTAACCCAGAACCACGCCTTTGAGCAGCCGCCCGAGACGCCGCAGCTCGGGAACTCGAGGCTCCACTCCTTGGTTGGAATCGCGGAGTTCGGCTCCCAGTCGAAGTAGTCGTCGTCGAGGAGGAGCGTTATCGCCACCTGCCCCATCGGGTCGTCGTCGTTGCCCCACTTTCCAGCGTCCTCTTCCCAGCCGTCGTATTCGAGGTAGAGGAACGGTACGTCCGCCCTCGTGTGCCCTATAATCAGCATCTGGGGCCTTGTGGTGAACCTGTTGCCAGGGAGAACGCCCCCCTTGGGATAGCGGTTGACCGGCTGAACCGGGACCATCGCTGTGGTTTCCTCCCGCGTTATGTCGGGCACATCTGCCACCTCCTCCGGCTTGAAGGAGATGAACCCGCTCGCGTAGAGGTAGTACTCCTCGTCGCCGAGTTCGGTGTCCTTCGTGAACTGGACGGTGTCAAGATAAGCCTGGAGCGTGTTGTAGCGGAGCGTCCTCGGGACCTCAACTTCCTGAACGAGGTAGGTCACCCTCATGTTGCCGTCGGCGGACCATACCTCAACGAGAACACCGTCGCGGTAGTTGCCGTTCGCGTCTATCGCGTAGCCGTTGTAGCCGACCGGATCGGGGTCTCCGCCGAGGTCCCTGACTATCGTTGAGCCCCACCACTCGGCCGCACCCTGGCCGGTAACGAGCTGGTTGATGAACATAACCCCGTTGTAGCCGTACTTCATGGCCGTTCCTATTTCTCCGGTGGCGAGGCCCAGGGCGGCGTCAACCAGAAAGCCGGCCCCGAGTGTGATGTATTCGCCGGGGTCGTCCAAGTCCCAGCCGGCCGTGTGGACGTAGATTTTCCTGTATTTTTTGACCTCGTCGAGGGGCATGGCAAAAATCGGGTAGCCGTTGATGAAGGGATAGCTCACGCTTATCGCCCTCTCGTCGTGGTAGAGCAGTCTGCTGTGGTCATTGGCCTCTACCCAGCGCTTTGCTGGATAGCCAACGGCGTAAATCGGCCCGTACTTCCAGTCAAGGTCGTTCTCGTGCTCCCAGTAAACCGGGAAGGCCCACGAGACGAGCTGAATCTCGCCCTCCGCGCTGTCCTTGTTGCCCTTTATGTAAACGTCCTCGACGACGATGACGAGGTAGCGGTCAACGTCCTTGTCCATGCTAAGCCCGTTGGTGGCGTTCACCCAGATGTTGGTGTGGGCAGGGAAGCGGGGCTTTAGTGAGGGGGCCTGAACCTGGCCCGCGAACCAGAGGCGGAAGTAGCGCCAGGGGACGAGGGAGAAAAAGTTCTCGATGGTGAACTCGACGACGTGCCGGTCGTTTTCGATGTATGTACTCACCTTTCCCTCGCGGTAGACGCTCCCGTGCGCGTCCCTCAACTTAAAGGAGTCCTCGTCAACGTAGGCAATCCAGTCGGCCTCGCCGCTGTCGCTGCTGTCGAAGAAGGCCTTCATCGGCATCATGTCGCGGTACTTGCGGTCGTCGAGGTACAGCTTAATCATCAGGTCGTATCCCCTCGCCTCCATGTACAGCTCAACGTCTTCACCCGGAAGGCCAAACCATGCCGGGGCGTAGTAGTCAATCCATCCCCTTCCGGCCTCGATTACGAAGCTACCGGTGTAGGGGTAGGTGAGACTGGGGCTTTTATCGGTCATCGTGCTCCCGTAGATTCTGAGATAAACTCTCTCAGGGAATATCTCCGAGAAGTTCTCGACGGTGAAGCTCACCCGCCTTCCGTCGAGCTGAACGCTTCCATTCTGAAGTTCAACGGAGCCGTTCCCGGTCAGCTCGTAGAGGGTGAAGCCCGTGGAGTAAAGGTGAAGCTCCCATATTCTCCCGAACTCCTCGCCCTCATCGAAGCGCAGAACCGTCGGCTCGTAGAAATACTTTTTGCCGCTAAACATGTCTATGAAGACGGGGATGTGGACGTAGGCGTTGGCTAAACTCTCGTTCTCGAAGGTTATCGTGAACTTGACGTTCTTGCCCGGGTCCGTGGAGGCAGTAATGATCGAGACCTTCTCTATCTTCTCCCCGTTCGGCTCGAAGGCGTCGCTTCCAATCGGTCCGGCGTATGTGAAGTTTGCCGTGAGCCTGTAAATGGGTATTATGACGGGCTCAAGGGTGACGTTTATCAGGGTATCCGGCAGGGAGAAACCTGGCCCCGTTCCGTCCTCGTTGGTTTCCCCGGCTTCGCAGCCGAGATCCGGGTCGGCGTCGCCCTCACATACCACATTGCCGTCCTCATCGTATTGAAGATCCTCGTTTGATGGAGGGGTCTCGGTGGACGTTGATGTCCCGGTTGAGGTCTCGGTCTGAGTTTCGGTCTGCGTTACGGTCTCTGTGACCGTCCCGGTTGGGGTCTGGGTTTCAGTTCCGGTTTCCTTTGGTGAGCTTTCCATTGAAGACGTCTCGCCACCGCTACTCGTTGGATTCTCGCTCGCTGTTGGGCTTGTGCCAGTGGATGAGGGGGTGTTGCCAATGCACCCGCTGAGGATGACTAACGTGCTCACCAGCAGAAAAATCAAAATCCTCGAGGTTTTTTTCATACAGGCACCTCCGAGCCAAACCCCGGGCAAGAAAAGAAATTGAAGCCCATGCAGGGTCTGTATTTCATCCAATTATGTCCTTCATTTTATTTAAGAGTTTCTTCAGTGAAGAGTTCTCTGGGGGGCAAAATTTATTAAGCGCGAATTATTATCACATCCGGTGGTAGAATGATCGAGGTCGAGAACCTCGTAAAGAGGTTTGGATCCACTGTGGCGGTCAATGGAATAAGCTTTCGTGTTGATGACGGCGAGATTTACGGCCTCCTCGGGCCGAACGGGAGTGGGAAGAGCACGACGATGAAGATTCTGGCCGGAATACTGAAACCCACCTCCGGGCGCGTTGTTGTTGGCGGCGTTGACGTCGCAGGGGATTCTCTGGGGGTCAAGAGGATAGTTGGCTACGTCCCCGAAACACCGGTTCTCTACGAGAGCCTCACCCCGGTTGAGTTCTTCAACTTCGTGGGGAGCGTGAGGGGAATCCCGGAGGAAGAGCTCCAGGAGAGGGTTGAGACCTTTGTGAGGGCGTTCGGAATAGAGAAATACCTCGGCGAGATGATAGGTTCCCTGAGCTTCGGAACCAAACAGAAAATCTCCCTCATATCCGCCATGCTCCACGACCCGAAGGTTCTCATACTGGACGAAGCCATGAACGGCCTCGACCCCAAGAGCGCTCGAATCCTGCGGGAACTCCTACTCCAGTTCAAGGAAGAAGGCAGGAGCATAGTCTTCTCCACCCACGTTCTGGCGCTGGCAGAGACGATATGCGACCGCGTTAGTGTCATCTACAACGGAGAGATAATAGCTGAGGGAACCGTGGAGCAGCTCAAGGAGTTCGCCCACGAGGAGAGCCTTGAGGACGTCTTCCTCAAGCTCACGGAGAGCCAGGATGAGGTGGCTGGAATAGTCAGGGCGCTTAAAGATGCCCTTTAGGTGGGGGAGCATGTTCGAGATAGTCAGAATCCTCTACAAGGAGCTCCACTATCGGCGTTTGAAGAGCAACCCCCAGATAGCGGCTGATCCTGAGAAGTTCAGGAAGCAGCTCAGGAACGCGGGCGATATAAAGAGGGGGATGGCCCTTCAGTCGGTTGCCTTCCTGTTCTTTGGCGTCATGATGGCGGGGTCGATTGCCGGGGCCGAGGACGAAACCCGGGCGGCGGTGATATTCGCCACCTACGCCCTGCTCCCCTTCATAATGGCGCTCTACACGACGACAGTCAACGCCTCCTATGCGACCTCCATGGGAATCTTTGAGCCGCTCAAGCCCCTACCCATAAGAACGGGCTCAAAGTACCTCAGCCTTCTCCTTGCTATAGACAACGTCCCAGCGGTCATCGCGCTCCTACCTGCAGCCATCATGATGGTGGCGAAGTACGGAACCCCCGGCCTGCTCGGCCTGCTCTGGATCCTCACCGGGGCCTTCCTCGGCCACGTCCTGGGACTGGTCGTCTTCACATTCTTCGGCTCGGCGAGCGTTGGCGGCAGGTTCTCGAAGCTCAGGACGCTGGCAAGGACCCTGGGGGTTATCCTCTTCATCGGCATCTTCTACGCCCTCAACTACTTCCAGCAGTACGTCAACGAGCACTACGAGGACCTTCTACCCTTCTTCTCGAAGTACTCCCTGGCCTATCCGTTCTCCGTCGCCTCGATAACGGATCCATCCCACTCCTCCATTATTCTCCTCGGCTATCTCCTCGTTCTCGTTCCTCTCTACCTGTTCATCCTTGAGAGGCTCTGGGGCAGACTCGAAGAGGGGGCGAAGGTTTCCCGCTCCAGAACCGTTCGCTTCAAGGCCAAAACCCACCACCCAATCGTGGCGATCGCCCTGAAGGACCTGAGGATAGTCTTCAGAAAGAGCGCCCTCCTCGTTGGTCTCGTCTTTCCGCTCTTCGTAATCCTTCCCAGTGCCGTCGGCATTCTCACGTCAGGAAAGGTTGAGGACTGGGCGCTCGCGTCGGTTCTCCTCATGATAGCCTGGATGAGCTCTGTTGGAATAGACACGGTTCTCAAAATAGACGGGGGGGAGTTC